>CAZZPX010000006.1:1210-21667 GCA_964655955.1 uncultured Phycisphaerales bacterium
CCACGTCCACCGCACGGCCGGCGGCCACCGGCGCATCCGCATCACCGACGCCATCCGTTTCATCCGCGAGACCGGGGCGACGGTGATCCGGCCGGAGGTGCTGGGTCTGCCGGATGCGGGCTCCATGCAGGTGGCGCCGCTCGACTCAAAGTCCGACAGCGAACGATTGCTCGAGTTCCTGCAGGCGGGCCAGGCGCCCGAGGCCCGCGGGCTGCTGGTCTCGCTTTACCTCTCCGGGCGAACCATCGCCGAACTCGCCGACGGGCCGATCCGCGATGCGATGCGGCAGATCGGCACGCTGTGGAACCACGGAGAGGAGGGGATCTTCGTCGAGCATCGTGCCACCGAGATCTGCCTGCAGGCAGCTCACCAGCTCCGGCTGCTTATCGAAGTCCCCGAGCACGCGCCCTGCTGCGTGGGATGCGCCCCGGAGGACGATCCATACCTGCTGCCCACCGCGCTGGCGGCGGGGGTGCTGGCGGAAGCCGGATTCGCGGCGGTCAACCTGGGGCCCGACACCCCCGCGGGGGCGCTGCGGGCGGCGATCGCGGCGTATCGTCCGGCGCTGATCTGGCTGAGCGTCAGTTCCGCCTCCCGCGTCGACGACTGGCGCGACGAGGTGCTCGACCTGCTTTCGCTCGCGCAGGAAGCCCACGTCACGCTCGTTCTCGGCGGTCAGCGCGCCGGCGACCTGAAGCTCCCCACTCATGCGAGGCTGCTCCAGGCGCAGAGCATGAGCGAGCTCGCCGCCTTCGCGCGCGGGGTCGCGACCGGCGCCGCCAAGAATCGTGCGGGCGAATGAGGCCAAGGAGGAACCGGCACTCAAAAGTGGATGCAAGTGTGGGGTATGCGCGGTATCTTCACGTGCGGCTGCAGCTCCGCGCCTCGTGCGCCCGACATCCGATCCAGCCGAACCACGAGCCACAAGCGAGCCGACCATGCGACCGACGCAGTGCCTTCGTGACGATCATGAACTCATCGCCCAGGTGATTCGCTGTTTCGAGACTGCTTTGCTCGAAGCGCGTGAGAAGAGGCGGATCGAGGCGGCGGTCTTCGAGCCCTTTCTCGAGTTCTTCGCCGATTACGCTGACAGCCTGCACTACGAGAAGGAGGAACGCTGCCTCTTCGCCTGCATGCGGCGCTGCGGCATTCGCGACGCCGATGACGGGATACAGCGGCTCATCGACGAGCACAAGCAGTCTCGACAGCGCGTCAACCTGATGCTCTCGTATCTGGATGACGCGGCGGGGGGCAAGCACTTTGCAATCGAGAAGTTCCACGAGAGCGCCCAGAAGTTTCGCGACCTGATCATCGGGCACATTCCCCTGGAGAACGGCCACGTGTTTCGCGTCGGCGATGAGCAGCTTCCGCGCGAGGAGCACTCGCGCCTGGAGGCGGCGTACAGGGAGATGGACGAGGTGCCCGAGAACGCCGAGGCGCGGCGGCGCTGCGTGCGCATCGGCCGGGCGTTGGTCGCGCGCTGGACGCCGCGGAGCGACGCGCTGGCGCAGCGCGTGGCGGAGGTGCGGTCCGAGTAGGGGCGCTTTGCCGAGTCGCGGCTCCGTTAGCGACCGTTCTCCAAAGGCAGTTGGCGGCGTGCGCTGCGCACAAGAGATCGACATATCTTCTAAATAAACTGTTTGAGTCAGCGGGACACTGCGGGTAGCCTTGGCGGCGAAAGGTGTCTTCGCGCATGCATTCCTCCCAAACCGGTCGACTACTCGTTGTCGATGACAACGAGATGAATCGCGATATGCTCTCGCGCCGCCTGTCGCGCTGCGGGCATGAGATCGCGACTGCCGAGAATGGTCTGGACGCGCTGTCGATGGTCGAGCGTGAGCGCTTTGACCTCGTGCTGCTCGACGTGATGATGCCGGGGCTGGACGGCGTGTCTGTGCTCACGCGCATCCGAGAGCGCTGGAACGGCGCCGAGTTGCCGGTGATCATGGCGACCGCGCGCGACGAGCGCGGCGACATCGTCGAGGCGCTGCGCCTGGGTGCCAACGACTACGTGACCAAGCCCCTCGACTTCGCCATCGTGCAGGCGCGCGTGGAGACGCAGCTCTCCCTGAAGCGCTCCGTCGATCAGATCCGCCTGCTCGAGCGCGACCTGGCCAAGCGGGCCGAGGATCTCCAGCGCGCCAACGACCGCATGAAGCGAGACCTGAAGACGGCGGCGCAGGTGCAACAAGCGCTCCTCCCGTCGTCGCTTCCCGACGCCGCCAGCGTGCGCTTCGCCTGGACCTACCACCCCTGCGATGAACTCGCGGGTGATACGCTGGGGATCTTCCGCATCAGCGATCGGCACGTGGGCGTGTATCTCGTTGACGTGAGCGGGCACGGTGTGGCGGCGTCGCTCTTGGCGGTGACCGTCAGCCGCATGCTCGCGCCGGTGGCGGGTCGATCCTCGCTGGTGCGGCAGTGGCGCGGCTCGGAGGCCGATGCCCAGCCCGCCCCGCCCGCCCAGGTCGCCGAGGAATTGAATCGCCGCTTCCAGATGGGCCAGCACGCCAACCAGTACTTCACCATGTTCTATGGCGTGCTGGATCAGGAGGAGGGGACGCTGCGCTACGTGTCGGCGGCGCACCCGGGACCCATCCTGATTCCGGCGGAGGGCGACGTCGTCGTGCACAACTCTCCCGCCTTCGCCATCGGCTGGTTCGATGAGGCGGACTACGAGGAGAACACCCTGTGCTTCCAGCCCGGCGACCGGCTCTACATCTTCTCCGACGGCATCCACGAGACCATGAATGACGTCGGCGAAGCTTTCGGCGATGAGCGAGTCGCCTCCTGCCTCGCCGGCCTGCGCGAGGAAGCGCTCGATCAATCGCTCACGTCGCTCGTCCGGGCCGCCACGAGATTCTCCGGGCGTGACCGTTTCCAGGACGACGTCTCTGCATTGGCGATGGAAATGGCTCCCGAGTCGCAAGCACCCGCGCACGACGCGCGCACCCATTCGACGGCCGGCGCGACTGCGTGACGCCCATCACTTGAAAGAACCGCTATGCCCAGAATCCTGATTGTCGAAGACAACGAGGACAACCGCGACATGCTCTCGCGACGCCTGGAGCGCAAGGGATACGCGGTGCTGACGGCCTGCGACGGGGAAGCGGGCCTCGAGGCGGCCCGGCGCGACACTCCCGACCTGATTCTCATGGACATGAGCCTGCCGGTGATCGACGGCTGGGAGGCGACGCGGCGACTCAAGGCCGCGGAGGAGACGCGCGGCATACCGGTCATCGCGCTCACCGCGCACGCCATGGAAGGCGATCGCCGCAAGGCGCTCGACGCCGGTTGCGACGACTACGACACCAAACCCGTGCGCTTTCAGGAGCTGCTCGCCAAGATCGAGCAGATGCTCGCCAGGACCGCCCCCGAGGCGTGAGTTCGACAGCGGGCGGCGCTGCCGTCGCCCCGGAGACTGCAGATGTTCAAACGCACCAAGCTCGGCACCAAGTTCAACATCATGCTCATTCTCGTCTTCATCGGTGGGATGGCGGCGGGATGGCTTTCGCTCAAGAGCGCGCTGCGTGGGCAGGCGGAACGCGAGGTCGACACCAAGGCGGAAATGCTGCTCACCACCATGAACTCGGTGCGCAAGTACACCACCGAGCGCATTCGTCCGCACCTCGCGGAGGAACTCGCCACGGCCCCGCAGTTCGTTTCGGAAACCGTCCCCGCCTTCTCGGCGCGGCAGGTGTTCACCAATTTCCGCGCCAGCGACGAGTATCGTCACTTCGAGTACAAGGAGGCGACCCTCGAACCGACCAACCCGGAGAATACGGCCGATGACTTCGAGCGCGGCCTGGTCGAGCGTTTTCGCGTCGAAGAGAATCTGGTGCATCTCACGGGCTTTCGCGATTCGCCGGACGGCCAGCTCTTTTATACGGCCCGCCCCATCAAGATCACCGATGCGAGTTGCCTGGACTGCCACTCCACGCCGGACATTGCGCCGGCGTCGCTCCTGGCGACGTATGGCGACCAAGGTGGATTCGGCTGGAGTTTGGGGGACATCGTCGGGGCGCAGATGGTGTACGTCCCCGCCGAGGAGGTCCTGGCGAGTGGCGAGCGCAGCGCCCTGATGGTCACGGGCATCTTTCTCGCCGTCTTCTTCCTGGCGATGCTGCTCATCAACCTGCTATTGCAACGCAACGTGGTGAGTCCCCTGGGCCAGTTGGCGGCGGCGGCGCAGAAAGTCGGACGAGGTGAGCGCGTCGATGACGCGAGCGGCGGCGTCGGGGGCGATCTGCGCCGCACGGGCAGGCGCGGCGACGAGATCGGCGAACTCGCCAACATGTTCCACTTCATGGCGGACGAAGTTCGCGCCCGCGAGGAGGGACTGACCGAGGCCAAGACCGAACTGCAGCGGCGCGAGGCCTACTTCCGTTCGCTCATCGAGAACGCCTCCAACGCCGTCATTCTCCTCGACGCCGACCGCGTCGTGCGCTACGCCAGCCCGGCGGTGCGGCAGGTGCTGGGTGTAGAGCCGGGCGACATGGTGGGCCGGTCCGCCTGCGAGTGCGTCCTCGCCGAGGATCGCGAGGCGATGATGGACGCCATCGAGCAGGCGGTGCGGCGGGGCCACTCCGGCCCGCACGTCGAGATGCGCTGCCAGCTTCCCGACGGGACGCAGCACTGGGTCGACGCGGTGGCGACGAACCTGCTCGAAGACGAGGCGGTGCACGGCATCGTCATCAACATGCGCGACATCACCGCCAAGCGCGAGGCGGAACGCATGACCGTCGAGAAGGAGATGGCAGAGCAGGCCAACCAGGCCAAGAGCCAATTCCTCGCCAACATGAGCCACGAGCTGCGCACGCCCCTCAACGCCATCATCGGCTACAGCGAAATGCTGCAGGAGGAGGCGGAGGATCTCGGCGAGGAGGCCTTCATCGCCGACCTGAAGAAGATCCACGCGGCGGGGCGGCACCTGCTCTCGCTCATCAACGATGTGCTCGATCTCTCCAAGATCGAAGCGGGTCGCATGGAACTCTTCCTCGAGCGCTTCGACGCCCGCCGCATGATCGAGGAAGTGCTCTCGACCGTCGATCCGCTCATGCGCAAGAACGACAACAACGTCTGCGTCGACTTCGGCGAAGGCCTCGGCGAGATGGAGGCGGATCTCACCAAGGTGCGCCAATCCCTCTTCAACCTGCTCAGCAACGCCGCCAAATTCACCAGCGCCGGCACGATCACGCTCACCGCCAAGCGCACCACCGAAGATGAACGCGACTGGGTGACCATCTCCGTGCGCGACTCGGGCATCGGAATGTCCAAGGAAGAGCAGACGCGGCTCTTCCAACCTTTCCGCCAAGCCGATCCCTCCACGACCCGGCGCTACGGCGGAACCGGGCTGGGACTGGCGATCACCCGCCGCTTCTGCCGCATGATGGGCGGCGACATCACCTGCGACAGCACACCCGGCGACGGCTCGACCTTCACGATCAAGTTGCCGGCTTACGTCGTCGTCGAGACTGAAGCAGCGGAGGAGTCGGACGAAGAGGCCGCCGCGGTCGAAGAGATCGCGGCCCAAAACGGCTCGCCGCGACCCCTCGTCCTCGTGATCGACGACGATCCGGTCGTGCACGACATCATGCGGCGCACGCTCGAGAAGGAAGGATTTCACGTGGCGACGGCTCGCGACGCGGCAACCGGCCTGGCGCGCGCAAAGGAATTGAAACCCAATCTGATCACGCTGGACGTGATGATGCCGGGTCGGGACGGCTGGTCTGTGCTCGCTGAACTGAAGGAGTCGCCGGAGCTGCGCGACATCCCCGTCATCATGCTGACGATGCTTGATGACAAGCGGATGGGGTACACGCTCGGTGCCTCGGACTATCTCACCAAGCCTGTCGACACGCATCATCTGGTCGATGTGCTGCGCCGCTGGAGCGATCGCGCTGAGCCCGGGCTGGCCCTGATCGTGGAGGACGAGGCCCCGCAGCGCGACCTGATGCGCCGCGGACTGGAGGATGCGGGCTGGCAGGTCGAAGTCGCGGTCGATGGGCAGGAGGCGCTCGAGCGGCTGCGCGAGATCACGCCGGATGTCGTGCTGCTGGATCTCATGATGCCGCGCGTGGACGGCTTCGAGGTGCTCGAGGTGATGCGAGCCGACGCCAAGCTGACGACAATCCCGGTGATCGTGGTGACGGCCCGTGAACTCTCGGCCCAGGAGCGTGAGAAGCTGCGCCGCAGCGCCAAGCACACCTTGGAGAAGGGAGAATTCTCCATGCGCGATCTGGTCGGCGCGCTGCAGCGGGTCGCCAAGCCCGCTCCGGCCAGTGGACAGGGCGGAGGGAACTGACAGCTTTTCCACAGCTTTGCCTCGCCGCCGGGAGCGTGCGGCAGCACTCGCCGGGCGGGGCGATTCTGGCTGCAAGTCCTTCTTTGGACAAGCTTTGCGCTGGCCGCTGCCGGGGGCGGGAGGCTGTGCCGGCTCGGGATCAGCCCATCTGAGCGCTTTGCCAAAAAAACAACCATGTCGCCTTGACAAGGAGGGAGGGGGAGTGCACGATACGGGTGTTGAGCAACCAAGACCCCCACGAGCCCTGCCGGCGCGCCCTCTGGGCAGCGCTGGCGGGGTTTTTTCGTGCGCCCGTCGAAGTCGGCGTCGCCGGCTGCAGCACCCTCCGGGCCGCCGCAACGGCCGAGAATCTCCACGAAGTCAGACGATACGCCACGCATCCGCAAGGGAATGCTTGACTCTCGCCCGCCCTGTGGTAGCGTCAAAGCATCTTTCTAACCGACGGCACGACCGTTCTGGAGTGCGATTTACATGCGAAGAGATCGATGGCTTCAACTGAGCGTTGTGGCGTGCCTGTGCGCTGCCGGGTGCAGCAGCACAGCCCCGCCCACGGATACGGCACGCATCGCCCCCGCCTCGACCGGCGCGGCGATGCCGGTCACCAACTACAAGACTGAACGCTGGCAGCAGGCGATCGCCGGCCTCTCCTTCGACAGCGGCAGGGTCGCCATCGACCACGCCGTCGCCGATGCCATCGCCACGCCCGGCTCACCCTCCCAGGCGCGCGCGGAGTACGACGCTGGCATGGCGGAGATGGAGCAGGGCCACCGCGAATGGGCGGTCGGGCACTTCCGCACCGCCGTGCTCACCGATCCCGATGAGCCGCTGATGTACGAGGGACTGGGCTACGCGCTGCTCGGCAAGGGCAAGAGCGACTGGGCCGTCGCCGCCTACCGCACTGCGCTCGACCTCGAGCCGGGCAGGCTCACTTCACTCGTCGGCGCGGCCAAGGCGCTTGACAGCGCCAGCCGCTCCGCGGAAGCGCTCGTGGCCTGGCGCGACGTCCTGGCGGTCGACCCTGCGAACGCCAATGCGCACGGCCGGCTGGCGTCGCTGAACTACATCAGCGGCGACTACGAGGCGGCGCTGGCGCATTACCGGCAGGCGGAAGCGCTCGGCTACCCCGTGCCCCTGCAGCTTCTTCCCATGATCGAACACAGCCTGGCGACGCCGCGCAACTGAGGCGATCGCAACACTCGCGGGGGACTGGAGATTAGAGAATGCAGACAGAAGAGAGAACGCGACTGACACTCGCCTTCGTCGCTGCCGCGGGCTGCGTCGCGGGTTCGGCCGTTGCCGTCGAACCGCACATCGGCCCGCAGGTCAAAGCTGACACCGGCGGGGCGGCCCAGGCAAATGAGACCACGCTCTCCTGCGGCGAGTACGACCCCAGGGAGATCGTCTGCGGCTGGAACGACTGGCGCAGCCAGATCAAGTCCGGCTTCGGCTTGAGCCTCGACGGCGGGAAGACCTACACCGACTACCTCATCCGGCCGCCCGCGCAGAACCAGTCGAGCGTTGAAGGCGATCCCATGACCGCCTACGACAACCGCACCGGCTACATGTGGGCGGGAGCCATCTCCTTCGCGGGCAACGGCGGCATCTACGTCGCCCGCAAGGCGCCGGGCGCGACCACGTTCGAGCCCGCCGTCATGGCCCGCCAGTCCGGCGGCGCGGACAAGTGCTGGATGGTCGCCGGACCCGTCCCCGGCAACCCCGATTCCACGCGCCTGTACATCGCCTACAACGAGGGCGTCATTCGTTCAGACAACCTCGGCGTCAGTTGGACCTCGCCTGTAAGTCTGGGCAGCGGCCTGGGGTTCCTGCCTCGCATCGGCCCCAACGGCGAACTCTACGTCATGTATTGGGACTGGTGGGACGAGACGGTGAAGATGAAGCGCAGCCTCAACGGCGGCACGTCCTTCTCCACGCACACCATCGCCTCGCGCATGTTCACCTGGAGCACGTCGGACTGTCCCTACGTGCCCGGGTCCTATCGCGTGCCGCCTCTCTCCTACCTCGCCGTCGATCCGAACGACGGCACGCTCTACGCCATGTGGATGGATGTGAGCGGGCAGGTGCCCGGTGGCTGGAACGTCGACCTCTACCTCAGCAAGTCGACCAACCAGGGCACGACCTGGACCACGCCGACCGTCGTCCTCGACGATCCCGTGCTCTACGGCGACCAGTTCTTCCCCTGGCTTGAAGTCGACAAGCACGGCCGGCTGCACGTCGTCTTCCTCGACACGCGCAACGTCTCCCAGAGCGACAGTTCAGGCACAGGCTGGCTCGATGCCTATTACGCCTATTCCGACGACGGCGGCGCCAACTGGAATGACTATCGCCTGACCCCGACCTCGTTCAACAGCCAGAACACGGGCGACAGCGGTTTCCTCGGTGACTACATGGGCCTGGGCATCGCCAACGGCAAGGCCTATCCCTGCTACGTCTCCAACCAGGACGGCAGCAGCGACATCTTCACCAACACAATCACCGCCCTCCCGGGCGACTTCAACGACGATTGCGTCGTGGACCAGGCTGACCTCGGGCACCTGCTCGGGGCCTACGGCCAGACCGACGGCGGCGACATCGACGGCGATGGCGACACCGACCAGGCCGACCTCGGCGATCTGCTGGGCAACTACGGCGAAACCTGCACCTCCTGAATTCGCCGGCCGAATCGCCGCGCCTCCTGATAAAATTGAGCAGCCCGAGCCGCATCGGCTCGGGCTGCTCTGATTCCATCAGTGCGACCGAATTTCGGCCGGTCAACTATCGGGCGGCGCCTCAGCGCTGCTTGCGGCTCTGCGAGCGGCGCGTGATGTCGAAGGTCTCCTCGCCGTCCTTGAGCCGCTGGGCCATGAGCACGTGGCGGCCGTCCTGCACGCGCGTGGGCACGCCCTCGACCGAGACGTTCTCGCCGAGCTTCAGTTTCCCGTCGAACTGCGCCGACGCGCCGAGGTCGACGAGGAAATCGTGCTCGTCGTACGACAGCACAAGCAGCAGATGCTTCTCGCCGTGCACGTCCATGGCGCGCGTGGCCTTGACGGCGCCGTCAAGCCGTAGCGGCCGGCGCTCAACATCGATGCTCTTGTCGCCGATTTTGACCTGCTGCGCGATCAGGACGTGCTTCTCGCCGATCTTGGCCATCGGGCCGGTCGCGTGCAGCGTCGCGCCCTCGTGGAACAGTTCGCGATGCAATTGGTCCTGTGGACCGAGGTCGACGAGGGTCATCGCGCGCTCGCCGCGGATCCTGGCGACCAGGTGCTCGCCCTCCCGCACGTCGACGGTCTTGAGGCGGTGAATCTCGCCTTGCGCCACTTTCGCCTTGGCGCTGGCATTCTCCCGCACCTGCTTGTCGGATGCATCGCGCTGCTGCTGCGTCGCGACGCCCAGGGCGTAGTAGTTCAACTCTTCGAACTCGCCGTCGCCATCCGCATCGTAGAAGATATACAAGCCGTCGTAGGCGCCGTCGCCGTCATAGTCATAGTACTCGTGCGCGTACTCATACAGTCCGGGATCGTCGCTGACGCTGTAGTAGCGGTGGCCGTCATCGTAATAGTCGTAATACCAGTTGTCGTCTGCGTCGCCGGCATCGAAGCCGTACCACGCATCATCGTCAATGTCCGAGTTGTCCTCATCGTCCATGCGATCGTAGGTTTCATCGTCCCACTGCCAGACGTCTTCGTCCGTGGGGTTGTAGTCGTTTCCGTCGAACCATTCGGTCACATCGTACCAGGCGTCATCCTCGTAATAAGGACCCCGATTCTCGATTTCCTCCTGGGCCGCGGCAGCGCCGGCGCTGAGGACCAGCGCTGCGGCTGCGGCGAGGGCGCCGACAGGCTTGCTGGGTTGGATCAGGCTGATGTCGAAACGTGTAATTGACATGGTTGCATCTCCTTTCGTTGAAAGAAGCCTCCCACGAGCGGTCGTCGCGCCGCGTGCGGCTGCAGCGGGCGAACGACGTGTCGATTCGTACCGCAGCATAGGGCGGGGCGATGCGGCACAAGTGAAGCGCGCATGAGACCGCGTTCATCTGCGCGGGCGCGTAAGGCCACAGAAATGTAGATCGCTGTCTCCGCTGCGCCGGCCGGATGAGCGGTGTCCCCCGGAACAGGGTGATCCTGCCCCGGCGAGGGGACATCCGCTGTGGTCGACCCCTGTCGCCTGGCCAAAATTCGCGCTGGCAACAGAAAAGTGCCAGCTGCGTCGACGAATCGCGTGCCGCCGCTCGTATGAGTAGATGCGGTTGGAGCCCGGGCCGGCGCAGGCCGGGGCGGCTCGGGCCGCCTCTGGAAGAAGGGAGTCATGCCTGTGACAGTTCGAGTTGCCATTCCGGGCCGGTTGATGCGCAGCATTCCATTCGCCATGGCGGTGCTCGCCTTCAATCAATCAGTTGTGGAAGTCACGCTGGGCGAGGTGGGGCCGCCGCCCGACGGCGTGTGGCCCGATCATGAGTGCGACAAGACGCTCGTCTGCAACGGGACGCCCGAGCCCGGAGGGATCTGTGCCGCGTACGGCTACTACTGCCACAACATCACCTGTGAATCTCGGCCCGGGTGCGACTACTGGTATGACTGGGCGTGCGTCGAGAAGGAGGACAGCCGGTGCGCCCATCTCTCCCAGGCTGAACTTCATGCGCCTGACTGCGGCCCGGCCTGTCTCAACGTCGGCTGGGGCGCCTGCGAGTGCCGCTGTCTCGAGCTTGGCAGCGGCACGTCGGAGGGCGGCGTCTACTGGCAATGCTTCACGCAAGGAGGGGACACATGAGGAACGAGTGGTCATCGCTCGCGCCGGGTGGCGCGGGTGACAGCACCTTGTCAACGCGGCTCGCTCGTATGGGAAGCGCAAGCGTGAGTGGAAGGACTCGAAGCATGAAACACACCTGCAAGTGCGGACTGGCTGCGATCGCGGCGCTGCTCGCCGGCGCCGCAATGGCGCACGGGGACGGCGGAGGCGACTGGCGGGACATCGCCCAGCACCTCGTTGATCGTCGTGCCAACACAAACGAAGGCGTCGTCGACTACCGGTTGTACGGCTTTCAGATCGATGAGATCACCTTCAATGACCTCGCCTCGATCCTGCTCGCCGCCCAGGCCACGCCCAACCCGAACGTCATCGCCGACGTCGAGGCCTGGCTCCAGGCGCACCGGCCCGAAGAAGTGGGGGCGATGCGCGGCTTCTGCACCTACGACGGCCCACTGTGGCAGGACAGCAAGCAGGTCACGCGCGAGGACACGCTCTACGAGGCGAGCATCGCCAGAGCGCTCGACAGCGGCGCTGTCGCCGTGGAGCGCCCCAGGCAGGTTCGCACCCACAGCGACGGCACCACGGAAACCACGGTCGAGGAGAACCGGGTCGTTCACTTCAGAAACGCGCCCGACAACGTGCACGTCATGTCGCCGCTCGACATGAGCCTCTTCCACTGGCAGACCGCCATCGATGAGGGCCCGGCGCCGGGACAGATCATGTTCGCCGAGGTCAGCGGCAGCGTGCACTCGATCCTGCTCACCAGCGAAGACCCGAACGATCCGGTTTACGCGGAGATGAGCCACGACTTCGATGCGGCGCTCGACTGGGCGCCGCTCCGTGCGACGCTGAGAGTTGCCGGCGTGGTTCAGATCGATCACATCTTCGCCTACGCGGACGACGGCGGCGACGCGCCGGCTCGTCCGGCCGTGGTCCTGCGTGGCACGCGCAAGGCGGATGGCACGGTGCAGTCGAGCCTCTGGGTCGTGGAGAGTTGGCAGGAGTGGAGCGATCCGCAGTGGCTCATTCTGCGCCTCCCGCCATATCGCCTGGTGCTCGACTATCGCAGCGACCCTCACCCGCCGCTGGAGATTCAGCGCCCCGACTACCTCACGGACAAGCCCGCGAACGAATGGGTGTCGATCACGCTGCGCCAGATACTCGATGCTTCCTCCGGCGGGTATGATCCGCAGTTGGACTTCGACTGCAACGGCGAGATCGACGATGACGACGCCCAAGCCGCCCTCGCCGTGCTGGCCCGTAAACCGGAGCGCTGATCGCGGTGCGACAACATCGTCAGGCAAGGCAGCGGAGGCACTCACCTTGGCTTGTGGGTCCGCTGCTGCTGCTGCTCGCGCTCCTGCCGCACTGCCGTTCGCAGCCGCCGCCCGCCGACGCCTTCGTCGTCTATGTCGCCGATACATCTCCCGGCGACCGGTTCAGTCTTCCTCTCGCCGGTCAACACGGCGAGACCTTCCACTGTGACCCCGAGCCGCTGCTGACGACGCAGCACGTCGCCGCCATCCGGCACGAAACACGCGCCGGCGAGCCGCGTCTGGTGATCGAGCTGACGCCCGCCGGGCTGGCGCGCCTGGAGGAAGAGGCCGAGGACTATCGCGAGCGGTGGCTGGTGATCGCGTTCACGGGACGCGTTCTCGCCGCGCCCAAAGTGAGAGGACCAATCGGCGAACTCGCGCTGGGGCCGGCGCTGCTGTCGCTGCCGCCGCCTGGGCACGAACGGCTCGAAGCGCTGGTCGAGGAAATGCGCCGCAAGATCCTTGGCGAGCGGCAGTAGGGGGCTGCGCGCTCCTTGCCGCACGGGACGTGAGGCTTGCGTTGCCGGAATCGTTGACGAGAATGGCTGCGCGTACGCCGTCCGCGGCTGCGCACGATCAGGTTCGCATGTTGGAGGCGGCTCGCCATGCACGGACTCAAGATCATCGCGGCGCTCGCGTCGCCCGCACTTCTCTGCTTCGGCGCGCTGACGATGCCGGCCGCTGCTGCGTCGCCGCTGCCGGATGCGGAACGGCGGCGCGAAGCGCTGGACAACGCGGCGCTGTGGTACTGGCAGGCGTCGGCGCTCCTGCCTGACAAGGACGCTTTGTCGGACGACGTGAAGCAGTTCCTGCAGATGTTGGCTGACGAGCCGCTTGCCGAGATGCCCGAATCGCTGCGCGAACCGGCGCCGGGCCCCGGCTATGACGAGCCCTTCGAGATCGCCGCCCGCGGCGCAGCCCAGCCGTACTGCCACTTCGCGGTCGAGTGGGAGCAAGGCATGAACGCCTTCATGCCGCACCTGTCGCCCATGCGCGATCTGGCGGCGTGGCTGACGCTCAGCGCCCGCGAGCACCTGGCGGCGGGCGAGAGCGATGTCGCCGCCGTGCGCCTGGCGACGCTCTACCGCCTCGGCGATCACCTCGGCACTGACGGCAGCATCATCGGCGCCCGCGTGGGCAAGCGAATGTTCGACATGGCCGACGCCATCGTGGCCAAGGGACTTGAGGAGGACGCCTTCAGCGCGGAAGACAAGCGAGTCCTGCTCTCCAGCCTCGAGTGGATCAGCGAGGCCAATCCGCTCGGTTTCGCGACCTGCATGCGAGCCGAACGCCGCACCGCGCAGTGGGCCATCGAGGAATACCAGGGTGACAAAGGCAAGAAGCGCTTCTTCGAGCTGGTCGAGATGACGGTGCGAGTCAACGGCGACGGTTCGATGCACGAAGAGAGCTACGGAAGGACGGAGAAGCTGCGCATCGCCCGCGAGCTGGACGAAGGGCTCAAGCTGTACGACGAGATCATGCAGCGCGTGGTGGCGGCGTTCGAGAATCCCGACCTGGACGAGGGCGCAGCGGCGATCGCCGCAATCGAAGAAGAACTCAGAAGCGCCAGCCCGGAGAATTACAAGTGGTTCGCTGCCAGGTTCTTCGCCTCTCGTTACTCAACCGTGCACGAGTGGTACCGCGAGGCCCTCGCCGATCTCGAGTTCCGCAAGGCGTCGCTGGCAAAGTAGGCGTTGCTCGTCTGCAGACAGGTCTGCCGGCGTGGCCATCGCCGCCGGCGCGCATGCAGAAACCGCGCCGGGGCTCTGCCGGCACGGTCTTGGAAGGGGGAACGGGATCTCTGGCTCGTATCAGCAGTCTGTGCCGTAGAGACCGAGCATGATGCCGAGATCAGCCTGGTCGGTGTCGCCGTCGCCGTCCATGTCGCCGCCGCCGTCGACGCCATAGGAAGCGAGCAGGGCGCCGAGGTCCGCCTGGCCAACGTGGCCGTCACCGTTCATGTCGCCGGCGCAACCGACCGACTCGCCCAGGGTGAGAAGCACGGCCCGGCGCCCGATCTCTCCGTCCTTGACGCCGTAGCCGACGATCTGGCCATCGTCGTTGATTGCCTTGGCAACGAGCAGCGTCCAGCCCTCATCGTCATTGACGAGATCGTTGAGGTCGTACAACGCATCCTCGTACCAGAGGATGGCGCGCTCGCTCAGCCAATCATCGCCGTTGGAGGCCCTGCCGACCGCAACGCCGTTGTTGTTGATGTCGGTGAGGCTCGTAAAGGAGTAGCCGTCGAGCTTGCCAATGGTCTGGAAGGTGATGGGATCGGTGGTCGTATCCCAGAGCACCCCTTCGCCAACGTAGGGGAAGAGATTGTCGGGCGTCTCCCACAGGTGGCCAACGGCGAGACCGGCGTCGTTGATGTCGCCGGCAAAGTTGTACGCCCCGCCGATCGTGGGCAGTTCGATGACGGCGCCAGCGCGGAAGAGCAGCGGCGTGTAGAAGGGCGTGAGACCCGACCAGCCGACCACGTCGCCAAGTTCGTTGATGCCGAAGCCGCGCGTGTCCTCGCCGTTGAAATCGCCGAGCTTGCTGACGGTGACCACGCCGTCGGCATCGCGCGTGCCGAGGTATGCCTCGATGGGGGCGTCGAGCGGTTCACCGGTCTGGGGGCTGATCGCGCCGGTGAACTGGCCGGCCTCGTTGATCGCCTCGGCGCTGCTGGCGCGCCAGATATTGGCGAATGAACCGCAGGGGTCGGGCAGCGGCACGCAGACGTACTCGTCGCCCTTCAGCGTCCAGCCGTTGCCCGTGCCGATGTAGATGCCGACGACGAGACCTTCGCTGTTGCCGCCGTACACCGCGGCGTTGCCGAAGATGGACTCCGCCAGGACGTCAGCCCCGGCGTCGGACCACTCGATGACGCGGATCTGTCCGTGCTCGTCGTAGGCGTTGCCGAAGATGAGGCCGTTTTCGGCGATGTCGGCGGCGAATGAATTGCTGTAGTCGGGCGGAAGCTGGCCCGCGAGGTCGACGATGTCGAAGCTCGGCGCCTGGGCGTGGGCAGCGGCGCCTGCCGCGAGAAAAACGATGGCAGAGAGAGTTGTGCGTGTGGGCATCTGCTGCGTCTCCTGCAAGGCGATTTGTTGATAACGGCCTCCGCACTCGTTTGTGAGACGACCGAGCTGCGGGGCTGCATGCGTAGTTCTACGTATCGCTGAACCGACGACCACCCCGCGCTATTCCCACCCAGGCGAGAACTCTCTGCGCTTCTGCCGGCGAACAGACGCGCGCAAGACTGTTACGGCAGGAAGAGGCGACCCGACGCCAGGCAGTCGGCGAGTTGACCGTACACCTCGGCAAGCTCAGCCTGGTGCGGTTCATCCGACAAAGCGCGACGGATCCGCGTCGACAGCGTTCCTTCCGCCAGCATCACGTCCAGCGTCCTGCAGGCGTCGCTGCCCGAAGCGACGAGTCGCTGGGAGAGCTGCTGCCAGATCTCGCCCGCCGCTGCGCGCCGGGCTCTGATGCCCAGCGCTTCGAGATAGTCCGAATCGTCCACAAGCGCCGCTTCACCCTCGCGCATCGTCGCCAGCAGAACCTCGCGCAGCCTCTCCGTGTCGAAGCGCTTCTGTGCCGCGTAACTCGTCCAGTTCTCGTGCGTCAGCGCGCCGACCGTGGCGCGAATCAACTCGCACATGGCGATGTCCGCCGCCGGGCATTCCTGGATGTCGATCAGGCGGATCTCGATCGAGCCGCGATCGAAACGGGCGATGCAACCGCGCGCGTTCGCCCATTCGTAGCGCAGAATGTTGTCCGGGTCGAAGGGGGCGAGGTCGCGGTAGATGCGGCCGAGCAGATCGCGTTCGTACGTCTGTCGTGAGAAGACCGGCTCGGGAATGACGCGGCCGGCGACGGAGGGGATGCGCACGCTGTTGCGCATGTAGACATTGATGCGCTCGTCGGCGTTGCCGCTCAGCCTGCCATCCATCAGCGGCGAGCTGGCGGCGAGGGCGGGAATGAGCGGCAACACAAGACGAATCGCCGCGTGCAGGCGCCCGAACTCATCATCGTTGCCGAAGGGCAGGTTGATGTGCGTGCTCTGCAGGTTCGCCCAGCCGTGCCCCTTGCAGTTGAAGATACGGTCGAAGGCCTCGTAGACGGGGTTGTATTCGTGCGGCCAAAGCTGCATCTCGCGATACGGATCCATCCACGGATGCATGGCGGTGGGGAGCAGCCGCGCGCCGTGCACCTCGAGCAGCTTGTTGATGTCGCGCACGTGACGCTGAAAGCGCTCGGCAAGCCCGTCGAGCGACTGCACGGGAGCGAGCGTCTTGAGTTCGATGACGTGCAGGACGAGTTCGTTGGACCAGCTCACCACGCCCCCCTCGCCCTCCGGCTCGGCGTCGCTCGTGTACGAGCCGCTCACCGCGCGCAGCACTTCATCCGCGATCGGTTTCACGGTGAGCGTGTCGCTCTCGACGATCATGTACTCGAGCTCGACGCCGATTGCTTCGCCCAGACCGATGTCGTAGGCGTAGGAGGCGGCGTCGGCGCTGAGCTTGCGCGCATCGTCGTTCATTGCCGCCGCTGCTCGAACTTTGCGAGAAAGTGGCGCATGATCTCGAGATACAAGCGGCTGCCGAGGATCTGATCCTCGACGCCTTCGTCGATGCTGGGATTGTCGTTGACCTCGATGACGATGTTGCGACCCTTGGTGGTCTTGAGATCCACGCCGTACAGCCCGTCGCCGATGAGCCCCGCCGCCCGCACCGCCAGGCGCACCACCTCGCGCGGAGCGCGGTCGATCGGCATCGTGTCGAAGTTGCCTTCGTGAATTCCCGCGTCGTCACGCTTGAGAATCTGCCAGTGTCCTTCCGCCATGTGGTACTTGCAGGCGTAGAGCGGTTCGCCGTCCAGCACCCCGATGCGCCAGTCGAATTCGGTCGGCACGAACTCCTGTGCTACCAGCAGATCGGTCGTCGCGAGCAGGTCCGTCGTCGCCTGATCGAACGCTTCCTGCGTCTCCACCCGCTTCACTCCCGCCGAGAACGAACTGTCCGGCTGCTTGAGCACGCAGGGAAAGCCGATCTCGAGGGGCACACGCTCCTTGGTGTCGCTGGTGAAGGTGATGGTGCGCGGCGTGGGGAGGCGATGCCGCTCCAGCGACTCGGCGAGAAACACTTTGTTCGTGCAGCGCACGATCGAAATGGGGTCGTCGATGACGAAAAGCCCCTCAGCGCGGGCCCGGCGGGAGAAGCGGTAGGTGTGGTGGTTGACGGCCGTCGTCTCGCGGATGAACAGGCCGTCGAACTCCGCCAGCCGGCCGTACGACTCTTTGCGGATGAGTTCGCAGCGAATTCCGAGCGATTCGCCCGCCTCGACAAAGCGTTGCAGTGCTCCCTCGTCGGAGGGGGGAATCGGCTCCTGCGGGTCGTGCAGGATCGCCAGGTCGAAGCGAGCCTCCTTCCGCTCGCGCGGCTTGCGCGGCGTGCGTTTCAGGTAGCGTTGCGCCTGCTCGGCGACGAAGTCGCGGTGCGCCTCGGGAATCTCCCCCGAGCCGATCAGCCGCAACGAGGTCAGCGACCAGCTTTGCCGCTGCTCGAACGTCGCTCGCAGGAAGGGCGCGGGAAACATGTTGAAGAGCGCCAACGACAGCTTGTCGTAGCGCTCCGCCAGGTTGCGGCCGAAGTAGATGCTCAGCTCGAACTTCTTGGAGCGGATGCGGCTGAGGCTGGTGTTGACCAGGTCGTTGAGATCCTGCCCGGCAAGACGGATCACCGACGCCAGCCGCAGATCCTGAATCGTCGCAATGGAGGGGATCGGCCGGTGCCGGCGGGCCTCAGCGAGCAGCGATACGTAGTACCCCGCCGACTGGTAGCGATACGACTTGCAGAGGTTGAAGATCTTCGCCCCCGGGCTGTTGGCGTAGGCCTGGTCGGAAATGTAGTCACGGGCGGCCACGACCTCGGTGTCCGGGATGCGCAGCGGCCAGCGGCTGGGCGTGTCCACGACGATCAGCGAGCGCATGGATTCCCCCCCGGGATCGTGGACGGGGGCCGCGATGCCTGCGGCGGAGGCGATGCACAGCGTTCGAGAAGTGGATCTGAATCGGCGTCGGAGTCTGCCAAGCGGTGACACCTGTCGCAGGGGAAGAAAAGCAATCGCCGCCGGACGAAGGCGCCGACGGCGGGGTCGCGAACGGGAGGATTCTACCACCGTCCATCGGCAAGGCAACGGCCAAGGGCAAGGCAACTGCCAAGGCGCCTGTGGCGTTAAAGTCAAAGCCGCCGCCGACTGGGAAAGCCGGCGGCGGCGAAGCACGTGCCTGGGTCTCGCCTCCTGGGGCTTACGGGCAGTCCTGGCCGTACAGCGCGAGCAGCGCGCCGAGGTCGGCCTGGTCGGTGTCGCCGTCGCCGTCGATGTCGCCGCCGTCGTCCACCCCGTAGGAGGAGAGCAGTTCGCCCAGATCCTCCTGGCCAATGTAGCCGTCGCCGGTCAGGTCCTCGGGGCAGCCGATCACGTCGCGCTCATACACATACGCGTCGCCGCCGTTGCCGAAGTCGTTCGCGTGCACGTGCTTGCCGCTGGCGAGGACGTAGCGGCCGTCCCGCGTGAAGTCCATGCAGAACGCCGAGCCGGGCATGTCGATACCGGCGACGATGTTGGCGTCGCGATCCAGGACCATCACCTCGTCATGCGGGTTGGTCTCCTGGCCCCAGGTGCCCGCGGCGAAGTACGAGCCGTCCGCCGTCGCCTCCGCACGTTCGAAGACGTCCTGTTTGGCGCCGGTCGGCGCGCTGACCAGCCGCGCCAGCTCCACGCTGTTCACCACGTCGATGACGCGCATGCGCAGCTCGCTGGTGCTGTAGTTGCGGCTGCCGGCGAAGAGCGTCGTGCCGTCGTTGCTCAGCGCCAGACCGTTGCCGTACCACTGCGTCGATTCCTGCTCAGTGTAGGCGAGCGTCCAGCCCGCCCCGGTGTCGCGGTAGCAGCGCAGGTTGAACCCGCCGGCGACGGCGACCATGCCGTTGCCGGAGAGTCGCGCCTCGCCGCCCGAGCCGCTCACCGCGAATGAGAACAACTCCGCGGCGGTGGCGGTGTCGATGATGCTCGTGGTCGCGCCGAGCGTCAGCGCGGCCCGCGAGCCGTCGTCGCTTACATCCACCGCCATCGCGCCGACGCTCAGGTCGTCCTCGCGCACGACGGCGCCGGTCAGCCCGTTGATCTGTACGAGCCGGCTGGGATCCGCCGATCCGCCACTCCGCCCGCACACGAGTACCACGGACCCGTCCGCGGAGACATCTGCGCCCCAGGGGCCGGCGCCGGTGTACGGCGCGTCGAAGACGTAGCTCCAGGCGGGCGTGTTGCCGCCGGTTGCAGTGAAGCCGAGCACGTTCAGCTTGCCGTCCCGCACCATGAGCATGACGCCCAGCGACACGTCTTCCGCCGAGGCGACGGCGACCATGTCCGCGCCTGCCGCGTCGTAGTTGAACAGCTCCGTGCCATCTCCGGAGGTGCTGAAGTACCCCAGTCGCTGGAAGTTGAGGTTCACGCCGATCCACGCATCGTCCACCGTGTCAGCGAGGGCGCAGCTCTCGATGATGCCGGCCGGATCGTTGTAGTGCCAGAGGAGCCCCTCGCGGCCCCCGACCCAGTACGGCGAGTCGATACTGAAGGGTGAGGTGAGACGGACGATGTGCGCCCCGGTGCTGTCGATGACCTGGATGCGCCGGCTGGTTTCCGCCGTCGCGGTCTGGGCGACGGCCGCCCCGATGGCAGCGACGAGCAAGCACTTCGCGATGCTGCTGTCAAAACTCATGACGTTCCTCCTGTTGTGTTGTCGTTTCCGGCGGCCCGCCGCGGTGCACGGACCGCGCGGCAACGTCCGCCGGCGCACGAGAAGGCGTGCGCTTCTCTCAATCTGGCACCGAATCAGGAGTTCGGCAAGGGGAAATGGGCCTAAAGGCGCAAAAGAGCCGCCGCCGCCCACCCTGGGGCTCGGCGGCGGCGCATGTGCCAGCGTCAAGGGCTGCTTCCGTGGGTTACGGGCAGGACTGGCCGTACATCGCGAGCAAGGCACCGAGGTCGGCCTGGTCGGTGTCGCCGTCGCCGTCGATGTCGCCGCCCGGGCCG
>CAZZPX010000007.1:0-21161 GCA_964655955.1 uncultured Phycisphaerales bacterium
GCGCGGTCGAGACCTGGGTGCGCCTCCTGCAGCACGAGCGCCGGCCGGCGCTGGCGTACGGCGGCTGCTTCGAGTGGTTCGAGGACGCGGGCTGGATGGTGCCCGCGCCGTGGGTGCAGCCGCCGGACTTCAGCGTGCTGCGCGACGAGCGCGACTACATCATGCAGCCGGCGGCGGCTTTCCGCGCGGACGCATTGCATGCAGTAGGCGGCCTGGACGCGGCGTTGCACTATGCGATGGACTGGGATCTGTGGTTGAAGCTCAGCCGCTCCTGGCCGACCATTCACACCCCCGGACCTCTGGCGATGAATCGGGTGCATGCTGAGACGAAGACTCGCACAGGCGGCAGGGCGCGCATGCGAGAGATCCGCGCGGTCGGGCGTCGGCACGGTCGGCCGCGCCTCAGCCCCGCCGACTGGCGCTACGGGCTCGTAAGCGCCTCCGAGTCGTCGCCTGCCCTGCGGCTGATGCGCTCGTGGTACAAGAACGCACGGTTGCGTCGTCCATCTGCTGACGGCGCCGGCGCGCCGGCGAGATTTTCCCCGGGTCGGATCCAGGCATTGCCCCTGAGTCAGCCGCGCCGGCTGTGGGTATGTTGCCGCGGTGATGAAACGCAGGTCCGCCTGGAGCTACAGGGCCGCTGTCCCAGCCGCTACACTGTGACGCTTGATGGCGAGCCGGTCGAGTTGCGCTTGACGGCTGGCCTGGGTCGCGCCGCCGTGACGCCGCGTGATGTGGTTTATCGGCAGATCGATCTGCCGGCACTTCCCGGTGTGCGCCTGCGGAAGGTTGCCTTCTCCAAGGAATCGGAGCACAGAGTGTGACCGCACAGACGCGCCCGCCGACCTTCAGCATCGTCATGCCCAGCCTGAATCAGGCAAGGTTTCTGGCGCGCGCCATCGAGAGCGTGCTCGTGCATCGCGAGGTGGACCTCGAACTCATCGTCATGGATGGGGGCAGCACGGACGGTTCGCTCGAGGTGCTGCGGGCGATCGGCGACCCGCGCCTGCGCTTCGTCTCGCGTCCTGACCGCGGCCAGGCGGACGCCATCAACCGAGGCTTCGCCCGTGCCCGGGGCGAAATCATCGCCTGGCTGAACAGCGACGACGAGTACGTGCCCGGAGCTCTCTACCACGTCGCGCGGGCCTTCGCCGAGGATCCCGACTGCTGCGCGCTCTATGGCGAAGTCGACATGGTCGACGAGGACGGCCGGGTGCTGCGGCGCTATCCCACCAAGCCGTGGAACACCGCCCGCATGGCGCGCAAGTGCTACATCTCCCAGCCGAGCGTCTTCATCAAGCGCGAGGTCTTCGAGACCTGCGGACCGCTTCGTCGGCAGCTCATGCTCTGCCTCGACTACGAATATTGGCATCGCGTTGCCGCCAACTACCGCTGGAAGACGCTGGATCGCGTTCTGGCGCTGTCGCGGATCTACCCCAGCACGAAGACCGCGTCGCGGCGCATGCGGGGCATCGTGGAGGGATGTTGCGTGAGCAGGCACTACTCCGGCAGGCTGCCGCGCCGCTGGATCGTCAAATACATGTGCCGCCGCGCGCGGCTGCAGCCCGGACGATATCTGACGACGCCGCTCGGCTGGCTGCGCTGGTTGGCGATTGCGGTGGGTCTGCCGCGGCGCCTCGACTCGGCCGGCTCGCGCGGCTGGTCGCAGCGGTTTCTGCGCGAACTGAGAGTCGGCGTCGCCGCCCCGCCGCGCCGCCGGCCCCGCCCCATCGTTCCGGTTCAGGTCGAAGTCGCCGCCCTGGTCCGGGACGCCGCAGCCGCGGGCGAAGTGGCCGAGGAGGCCCCCGCTCCCGCAGGACAGCGCCCGCGTCGTATCTGATCCTGCCTGACTTGCCGCGGTCAGACGGGGTTCAGGCCGTCGTTGCGGAGCGGCATGCCGGTGATCGTCGCGTCGAAGATGATCGTGTCCGGGTCCTGCCGCTTTACCGCCTGGGTGCGCACGATCATGCGCTTGTGATTCCACTTCAGACCCCGCGCCAGGAAGAGCAGGGCGTCCCCCGGCTCGGCCGAGCCGCGCAGGACCACATCGTCAACGCGGACAAGACCCAGCGTGCGTGGATCCTTGATGGCACCCATCCACACCCAGCAGCCGAGTTGCGCTCCGGACTCAATCATGAGCACGCCGGGCAGCACCGGGGCGCCCGGGAAGTGGCCGCTGTTCCAGAATTCGTTGTCGCCGACGATGCGTTCGCCCACGCCGGTCATCGTCGCCTCGTCAGCCCAGATGACGCGGTCGAGAAGCAGCATCTGGTGGCGATGTGGGATGCGCTGCTGGATCTGCTCGCGAGTGGCCCGCGTGGCGTTCAGGTCGATCTTGGAGAGGTCGAGGATCGGTTTCGTCGCCATGGCCGCAGTGAATCATCTCTCAGGTTGTCGGCGGATAGTGGACGCGACAACGACACCATCCCTGCGTGGGGCCGGGCTGTCGTCGGCGCGCAGAACAGATGCCAAGTGCGCTCGATCAGTCCTGGGTCTTGCCGATCTCCAGAATCTCCTTGCGGATGTCCTGCGCGGTGTTCTTGATGTCCTGCATGGCTTTGCGGACGCGTGTCCCGGCCGCTTTGTTGCCGCCTTCCGCCTTGTGAACGTCGTCTTCGATCTCGGCGATGATCTGCTTGATCTTCTCGTATGACTCCATCGTGTTCTCCGCAAG
This sequence comes from uncultured Phycisphaerales bacterium, assembly GCA_964655955.1. GTDB lineage: Bacteria > Planctomycetota > Phycisphaerae > Phycisphaerales > JAGLTS01 > CAZZPX01. The sequence goes on from CAZZPX010000007.1 coordinate 2,675, forward strand.
GGGGGTGTTTCAGCTTGGATATCTATGCAAAGATCCGCGCCACTGCAAGTTGCGCCGCCCGCCGTTACAGGGCATCCAGGTCCGTTAGAACGCTCTTGATCTCGCGCAGAATGTTCCTAAATGCAGTGTGGTTGGGGTCTTCCATCAACTCGTACGCCGCCGAGACCATCCCGGTGGGAATCGCGCCGTGCTGACGCATTCGCGCCAGGGCTGGTTCGACCTGCGACTGCTCCCCCGCGCCGATCGCGTCCTGCATCAGGAAGACGTGGTACCCCGCATCCAGCAGATCCAGCGTCGTCTGCAACACGCAGATGTGCGCCTCGATCCCGGCAACAAGCACGTTCGACCTGCCGGTCTCGCGCAGCACCGCCGCAACCTCATCCGAGCAGGCGCTGAAGCGCACTTTCTCGATCACCCTGCCGTGCGGCGGCACGGCCTCGAGGATCTGCGGCATGGTCCTGCCGAACTTCGCGACCCAGTGCTCCGTCACGATGACCGGCAACCCGAGGATGCCCGCAATGCGCAGCATCCCCTGGCACTTGCGCAGGATCTCCTCCTGGTTGTCGGCGAACCGCATGACGACTTCGTGGATGTCGATGATGAAGAGAACCGTGTTGTCGGCGCGCATCCGGGGGATGACCATGGCCCCAGGATAGCGTTTACGGGCCGATTCTGCGGCCTCGGCGCCGCGCCACGACCGATAAGACGGCCTCGTCAGGTCCGCTCGTCGCGTTTCTCGACTGCGGCGGGACCGAAGATGATGGCGTTCTTCCCTTCCCGCTTGGCGCGCATGGCGCGCTCGTCAGCCCGGCGGATGAGCGTCTCGGCGTCGACACCGTCCCAGGGATAGGTCGACAAACCCCCCGACACGCTGAGCCGACCCGGCGCTTCGTCGCCCAGCTTCGGAAAACGACACCGCGCCACCTGCGACTGAAACCGCTTCGCCAGTTCCTCGGCGGAGCGCGGATGCTCGCTGTCCGGCGAGCGCGGGCCCGCCGGGTCGTAGAAGACCACGACGAACTCGTCACCGCCGATCCGGCACACCCGATCGCCGGGACGGATAACCGACCGCAGCAGGCGCACCGTCTCGCGCAGCACATCGTCTCCCGCGGCATGGCCGTACGTGTCGTTGTATGCCTTCAGGCCGTCGACGTCGAAGACCATCACCGTCAGCGCCTGACGCCGCTCCTTTGCCGACTCGATCGACTGCTGCAGGTAGCGCAGGAGGGCCCGGCGGTTGAAGGCGCCCGTGAGCGGGTCGAGGTCCGCGTCGAGCTGGAGCTGCCGCACGTGCTCCGCCGCGCGCAGCCAACTGGTCAGCCAGCCGGACCACGCGTACGCGAGATGTTCATTCTTCTCGTCCACCACGAGCGTGCCGAGCAGCCGTCCGTCGGCCGCGCTGAGGCGGATGTGCACGCCGTCACGGTCGGGAATCGGCTTTTCGCCGGGGGCGAGCAGGTACAGGCTCGCCAGGCCGAGGCGTCGATGCAGCAACTCGATCGCCGCCGCCGGAATCTGCTGCGGGCTGTCGGATAAAAGGGCAGCGAGGCCTTCATCCGCCATTCCCGTGATGCGGGCGGTGGCGTGTTCCTCAAGCAGGTGCGGCACGGGCGGATCTTCGGGCGCGGGAATTTCAGCAAAGCCCAGTGAGCCGCCCCCGGGCCAGGCCTGACCGAGCAGCGACGTGCGGAACTTCGTATCGGCAGCGTCGCGCTGAGGCGTCTCAGGCGCGCCCGCGTCCGCCTCGATGGAGGCGTCCGCGCCGCCTCCCGACGCGATGGGCTCGTCGACATCGGCCTGGTCCGCTTCGTCCCAGTCGTCGGCATCGCCCGCCAGGTCGAGCGCGTCTTCCAGATCACCCGACGGGAGCAGATCGATCCCCAGGGTCGCGAGCAGCCGCTCATCGTGGGCCTCGCCCGGCGTCTTGACGCCGACCACGCGCGTGGGCGGGTGCAGCCGCCGCAGCGCCGCGGTGACTTCCTGGGCATCCTCAGCGAGCCGGCCGACCGGAGCGACAATCAGCGGATGATGGTGCTCGCCAATTTCGCCCGCCTGCAGGCGCGTCGCGAGTTCGCCGATGGCTTCGTGAAAAGTATCCAGGGCGACGACTTCCACCTCGTCGTGGCCCTCCCGGGCCGCGTGGAACGGCAGGCGCGACGCATCGATCAGGATGATCAGGCGTCCGCTCTCCCTGGCGGCGTGGATCGGGTTGCCGTGTTCCGCCTGCATCAGCGCTCCTGTGCCTCCACATCATCCTCGTCGTCGGCGAGCAGCATCGAGAGTTCCTCGGCTGTCAGCGGCTCGGGGGAGGTCTCCCGCCGCTCCGGAGCAGCGGCGTTCCCCTCGTCCGGGCAGTCGTCAATCGCCGTCAATCGGAGCTGAGGCCGAGCCGCGCCTTCACCTTGCGGATACGGCGGCGCGGGCGGAGAAGTTCGGTGCTGCTCTGCAGGCGACCTGTCAGCTTCCTGCTCTCGCGTGGTTGCGGCCGCGGGCGCTGACAAGTCGGCTGCCTCGTCGCGGGCGTGGTTGGTTTCGAGCGGTACGATCGTCACCGCCCCATCTTCCCGGTAGGCCCGGCAGGTGACGCCCGGCACATACTGCTCCACCGCGCGCAGGAATTCGTTGAGTTGCCGCTGCCGCTGCGGCTCGATGACAAGCAGGATGAGGCGAGCGCCCGATAATCGGCGTCCCACGCGCCTGGCGAGCAGGCACAGCGTGGTCATCGCCGCGTGCGGATCCGAGCATTCCTGCAGGCAGACGCCGCGCCGCTCCAATGCCTTGCGCAGACGTGCCGGCAACGCTTGTCCCGGCGACAGCAGAACCACGCAGCGTGGGGCCGGGCGCTCCGCACCGTTCGCAGCCACAGGATGTTGCGCGCCTTGCTCGCTCATCCATTGAAATAGTACCACCGAATTCGGCTGCGCCGACCTGCGAATTGCCGATTCAGTCGTCTCTCTTGAGCAGAGTCGCGGCGATGCGCTCAGCCCCCTTGCCGTCTTCGATCGCCTGAAGCGCGGAGCGCATGGCCTGGCGCACCTCCACGCTCGCGAGCAACCAGCGCAGGCTGTCACCGTTCGCCAGGTTGTTGGCGACAGGCACGATGCGATCCTCGCCGAGGATGCCGCCGTTCGCTTCCGTGAGGCGCATGGCGTTGGTGCGCTGGTGCTTGTCCTTGTGGTACGGATAGGGGAGAAAGAGCGTGGGCACGCGGTTGACCGCGGCCTCGGCGACACTGCTCGCTCCGGCCCGGCTGACCGCCGCCTCCGCCGCCCCCCAGGCGAGGCCCATGCGGCTGCAGAACGAGAGCACCCGCGCAGGGATTCCGGCTCGCTGGTACAGCGCGCGCAACGCTTCCTCTTCGCCGCGCCCGCCCAGGTGCAGCACCTGCCACCCCGCAAGCCAGCCCGGCATGTTCTCCGCGATGTGCCGCAGCCAGTCATTCAGCGACGCCGCCCCCTGGCTCGCGCCCGTCACCAGCAGCACCGGCAGATGCGGATCCAGCTCGAGTTCACGCCGGCACGCCTCCGTCGTATCCGGCTTGCGGGCGGCGAGACGGACCGGCATGCCCACCACGCGGCTGAAGATCCCCTGCGGATCGTCCACCGCGACCGGCACGGCGCTGAGCACGCGATCCGCGCGCGACGCCACGAAGCGGTTCGCCTTGCCCGGCACGGCATCGAGATTGACCAGCGTCACCCGCCGTCCGCACGCGCGCCCGGCGCTGGCCAGAGGCCCCGCCACGAACCCGCCCATGGCCACGACCTGCGTCTCAGGTGTCTTCAGGAGCGATCTGCCCAGGCGAACCGTGCGCTGCCAGCCGAGCGCGAAGCGTGCGAAGTGGTGGGGTGCTCGTCGCAGCGGTGCAGCCGGCGCGGCCTGGTAGGCGACACCCGCCTCTTCGAGGATCTTCGCGTCGAGCGGCCGATCGCTGCATACGAAGAGCGCCTCGACCGCATCCGGTGCGAGTCGCTGAAGCTGTTCCCAGATGGCGATACTGGGAAAGAGGTGTCCGCCGGTCCCGCCGCCCGCAAAGAGGAAGCACTTCATGCCGCCGCCCCCACGCCTTCCCCCTCTTCACAAAGCGCGCTCGGAGCGCACTTTGTAGAGACAGGCAACTTTGCCTGCCGCAGGTCCATGCGGACAAGCAGTCCCAGCGCCGCCGCCCCCATGACCCACCCCGATCCGCCCCAACTGAGCAGCGGCAGGGCGATGCCCTTCGTCGGCACCAGCCCCGTCACCACCAGCAGGTTCATCGCCGCCTGTAGCCCCAGCGTCGCCAGCACGCCCAGGCCAAGCAGCCGCATCGCCGGCCGCTCCTCCCTGCAGACAATCGACCACCCGGCGACGAGCAGCGCGCCGTAGAGCGCGACGACCAGCACCGCGCCTGCAAGGCCGAGTTCTTCGCAGATGATCGCGAAGAGAAAGTCCGTCGTATCCTCGGGGAGGTAGCCGAACTTGTGCAGCCCGTGCCCCAGGCCGCTGCCGGTGATGCCACCAGCAGCGATCGCCGCCTGTGACTGGATCATGTGATAGCCCGTGCCGGCGGGGTCGGCGAAGGGGTCGAGAAAGGCGGTGATGCGGTTCATGCGATAGTCGCTGCTCGTCACGCCCAGGACGCACACGACGACGCCCGCGCCCAGCAGCAGCAGCACGTGCCGCCAGCGTGCCCGCGCCGCGACGAGCATCACGGCGCTCGCCGCGCCCATGAGCACCGCCGTGCCCAGGTCCTCGAGCAGGATCAGCCCGCACAGCAAGCCGATCATCGCGATTGCGGGCACAAGCCCGGCGAAGAAGCGCCGCACCGTCTCGCCCTGGCGGGCGAGGTAGACCGCGAGGATCACGGGCAGGCCCCACTTGGCGATCTCGCTGGGCTGAAAGCTGAGCGAGGGCGTGAGCTGCACCCAGCGCCGCGAGCCGTTCACCACGCGTTCGAGCGCCGGAACGTAGACCAGCAGCAGCGCGGTGATGCAGATGCCCATGAGCGTGATGATGATGAGCCCGGCGTAGCGCTGCCGGGCGATCAACTCGTCCGCGGGCAAGAGGGCGACGCACGCCAGGGCGCCCAGCGCCAGGAGGGCGCGCAGGGCGACGCGGCCGGTCAGCAGCGACTGAAACGTGATCTGCTGCTGCGGATCGATGCTCAGGCCGGCTGAGGTGACGACGACAACGCCCAGGCAGAGCAGGGCGAGGACGCAGAGCACGACAACCTGGCCGGGACGCAGCATGTGTGGTTTCTATCGGAAGCGCAGCCGTTTCCGCTGTAGTCGCGGCGGCCGGGGCGGGGGTCAGCCCGCGCCGGGCCCGGGGCGGGTAAGATCGTTGGCACACGATCCAGAGAGGAGCAGTGGATGGCTGAGAAGAAGAACCTGCAATTCGACCGGCCGGGCGGCTATGCGATGCCCAAGGGCGCTATCGCCGTACAGAAGAAGCTCGCTCTGGACCTGAAGAGCGCCACGGGTGAGCAGCACATCCGCCTTTTCGGCGACCAGGTGCCGCCGCACGAGCCGGCCAAACCGCGCTCGCTTGAGCCCGCCCACTCGCTCGCCGATCCGGACACGCGCGTCTACGTAGGCGACTGCCGCGATGTCCTCGCCCACCTGCCGGACAAGGGGAAGGTCGATCTCGTCTTCGCCGACCCGCCCTTCAACTGGGATGTGCCCTACGACGAGTGGAAGGACGGCATGCCGCGGGCCGAGTACGAGCGTTTCACCTACGACTGGCTCGACGCCTGCATTGAGGTGCTCTCGCCGACCGGGTCGCTGTGGGTGAATATCCCCGACGACACCGCCGCCGAGGCCGCCATGCACCTCAAGCGCCGCGGCCTGACGATGATCAACTGGTGCATCTGGCACTTTCGCTTCGGCCAGAACCGCAAGGACAGCTTCATCATGAGCAAGGTGCACGTGCTGTACTTCGTCAAGGACGCGGCGCAGCGGACGTGGAACCCCGAGGCGGTGATGGAGCCGAGCGATCGGGCGACGGTGTATTTCGATCCGCGCACGCTCAACAAGGAAAGCAACGTGGGCATGCGCGTGCCCATGGACGTGTGGTACGGCCAGTACTGGGGCCGCATCCAGGGCAACAACATCGAAAGGCGCAAGCAGCACCACAACCAGATTCCCGAGGTATATCTCGAGCGAGTGATTCGCGCCTGCAGTAACGAAGGCGACCTCGTGCTCGATCCGTTCCTGGGCAGCGGCACGACCTGCACCGTGGCGCGAGCGCTCAAGCGCCGCTCGATCGGCGTGGAGTTCTCCAAGGTGAACGCCGCGTCCGCCTTCGAGCGGATCAAGTCAGGCGCCGTGCGTGTCGGCGGGCCGAGCAAGCCGCCCGCAGGCAATGCGATATTCGCAGCGCGCAAGACGAAGGCGGAGACGAAGGCGAAGTTCGAAGCGGCGCTGAAGAGCGGGAATGACAAGAAGTAGTCCCGAAGGCGCCGTAGAGCGAGCCGCCGCGTCATCGCGAGCGGATGCTCCGCGACACTTCGGTGTCGCAGTACCGCGGGCGTGGACGCCGCGGCTCGCAGTGCCGGGCCGCAGCACCGGCTCAGCTCCGCGGCCGGTGCGCCCAGGCGGCGCGGAGAAGATCGCGGAGGGCCTCTTGCCGCAGGATTACCTTGTCACGAATCGGCACGCGGCGCTTGGCCTTGGTGCTGCCGGTGAGCAGGCCGGTCGGGTCGGGCAGGGACGCGCCGTGGAGGAAGGCGAGGGCGACTTTCTCGTCGCGCAGTTCGATCATGCAGACGTTGCCGCCGATCGAACCGAAGGGCTCACCGGCGCGGAAGTAACAGAGCGCCCCGAAGCGGATCCCCTCGGTCACCCCCGTCACAGTCTCGAGCACAAGCGCCCGCAGCGCCGCGACCAGGTCGCGCACCTCCGGCGAAACCGACGACAGGCTTAGCTCCAATTCTGCGGCGCCCGGCGCTTTCTGCCGCACGAACGCCTTTAGCGTCTGCATGAGATCTTCTACTTCGGGAGGCGGTTTGCCCATGAGACTGACTCCTGCTGGTCGAGAGAGCAATTGTCCGGAGGTGAGAGCAAGGGGTCAATTCGCTGCGTTTTGCGAGCCGCCGCGTCCCCGCGAGCGGTGTCTTCGATCGTTGCGGGAGGCTGTCTTGTCGACATGCCGCTGGCGGGGACGCCGCGGCTCGCTCTTTGTAGAATGGGCGCGAAAGCGGGGATGGTGATGACGACGTGGCACATTACGTTCGGGACGTATGGGGCGAGGCTGCCGCATGCGCGGGCGCCGACCGTCGACCGCCGAATGAGTGCACGTGGTCAACCGTTCCTGCAACCGGATGCGGAGCGGGAGGCGGCAGCGCGCGGTCAAATGCGGGGCGCAGCGGTGTACTTCAGCCGTCAGCAGTGTGTGTTCATACAGGAGGTGCTGCCGACGATCTGTGAACGGGGCGGGTGGTCTCTCCTTGCGTGCGCCGCGGTGTCAAATCATGTGCACGTGCTCGTCGAGGCGGACGCGGAGGTGCACGGCGAGCAGATTCGTCGGCTGCTGAAGCGCTGGCTGACGCAGGAGCTCGATCGCGAATTCGGTAAGCCACGGTCGGGCACCTGGTGGGCGAAGCAGGGGTCGAACATCGCCGTGCGTGATGAAGCATATCGGCGCAACTCGCACAACTACATTGTGAAGCAACGTGCGTGAGGCGAGCCGCGGCGTCCACGCCAGCGGTGTCTTGTTGACGTCATGTGAAGGTGCGACGAATTCCGCTCGCGAGGACGCGGCGGCTCGCGACTCGCTAATACGCGATATCTCAGCGCCGCAGTACCGCTCGCGGGGACGCGGCGGCTCGCTGTGCTCTTACGTCACGCCGTCTTGTAGATCAGCCACAACCCCGCGGCGATGATAAGCACGCCGCAGACGGCGCGGAGGAGCTTTGTGCCGTGCGAACGCTCGTTCCAGTTCAGGTAGCGCTGCACGAGTTCCGTGCAGCCGCCGGCGACGGCGATGACCGCGCAGTGCCCGACGCCGTAGGCGAGCAGGAGGGCAGCGCTGTAGACGGGCTCTTCTGCGCCGAGGCGCAGGGCGACGGCGAGCATGGGAGCCATGAAGGCGAACGTGCACGGGCCGACCGCGACGCCGAAGGTCAAGCCGAGCAGCAGGGCGGCGAGGGGGCCGCGGCCGGTCGACTTCATCTGTCCCGGCCCGCTCCAGGGCATGGGAATCGCGCCGAGCAGGTGCAGGCCGATGACGAGCAAAACGACGGCGACGATCCAGTCGCCGGCTGCCCCGATGTCGCCGAACATGCGGCCGGCGGCGGCGGTGATGACGCCGAGCAACGCGATCGTGATCAGAATCCCCGCGGCGAAGAGCGAGGAGAGCAGGAAGGCGCGGCGCGTGGTGATCTCGCTGCCCTGGCCGCTGATGAAGGCGACGATGAGGGGGATGCTGGCGAGGTGACAGGGGCTGAGCACGACGCTCAGCACGCCCCAGAGCAGCGACGCCGCGAGCGCGATGGCCGCCCCGCCTTCGACCGCGCCTGACAACTGCTCGAAGAGGTCGGCGATCACGGCCCCTGCTCCGATGCTGCGGGCAGCATCTCACACTGCTGCATGAAGGTGTGGAGTTCGGAAACGACGTAGCCGGCTGTGGTGTCGCGGTCGGGGCCAACTTCGAGGATGCGGTCGAGCCGCCGCGAGCGACCGGGCTTGCCGTCGATCGTTTCGGCGAGAATGAGCACGCTCCCTGACTCGATGCCGAACCGTTCCGCCAGCTTGAGCCCCGAACCCTCTTCGTAATTGATCGCTGCCCAGCGGACGAATCCGGAATTGAATTCATCCGGCAGAAACTCGCGCAACGCCTCCTCCGCGTGCTTCTCTGCGGCCAGGCATGCCTCGCAGCGCAGGGTAGGGTGCAGGTAGAGCACATCCAGATGCAGACCGTCAGGTTCAGCGAGGTTTGGCGCAGCGGCCGGCCACGAATCGCCCGCCGATGTCTCAGTCGCTTGCGTCTCGGATGCAGCGTCGCTCATGGCGAAGTCGTATCCCAGCGAACGCCACTTCGCGAGGATCTGATCGCGCGGGAAGAACCCCTCGTGGCGGAAGAGTTCCTTGCCCTCGGCGTCCAGGAACACCTGCGTGGGCATCAGGCGGATATTAAAAGGCGCGGCTTTGTCCTTCTCCTCGTAGACATGGATGAAAACCACATCAAGTTGGTCGCCGAAGTCGCGGCGCAGTGAGTCGAGGATCGGCTGCATCTGCTGGCAGGGGATGCAGGTCGTAGCGCCGAGTTCGACGAGGCGCGGCAGTTTCGCGATGTCGCCCGGCCCAGCGTTAACAGTCGCGGCCTCCGCTGGCGCCTCCGCGCGCGGATCTGCGTCGCGCTTGATCATCACCAGCGCCACGGCGAGGCAGACGACGGCGAAGATCAGGCCAAGGCGCTTGATGGTTTGCGTGTTCATGGGCGTTTCCTTCGAGACGCGTCGAGCAAGCTCGATGGCTAAACGGGGCCGCGGCCTCACGTCTCCAGCAGGTCCTTGATCTGTTCGATGTCGAGCATCTTGCCCGTCGAGACGACGTTGCCGTCGACCACCAGCGCCGGCGTCGTCATCACGCCGAACTTCATGATGTCATTGATGTTCTTGACCTTCTCGAGGTCGTACTCGATGCCGAGTTGATCGGCGGCGGTTTGGGCGTTTTGGGCGAGCGCTTCGCACTTGGGGCAGCCCGTGCCGAGAATCTTGATCTCTTTCAAGGAGTGGCTCCTGTCTGCTGAGGCGGCGCGATCGGAGCGCCGCCGATGTCGAGCGAACCGAAGATGAGCCCCGACAGCGTCGCCATGACGATGACCAGACTGACGAAGGCGAATGTCCTGCGAAAGCCGAGGATGCTGTGAATGACGAGCATGTTGGGCAGGCTGAGCGCCGGCCCGGCCAGAAGCAGCGCCAGCGCGGGCCCTCGTCCCATCCCTGCGCCGATGAGCCCTTGCAGAATTGGGATCTCGGTGAGCGTCGCGAAATACATGAACGCCCCGACGACGGCTGCGAAGAAGTTCGCCTGCGGTGAGTTGCCGCCGACGAGGGAGGCGATCCACTCGCCTGGAATCAGGCCCTCGTGCCCCGGCCGGCCGAGGAGCAACCCCGCGATGAGCACGCCGGCCAGAAGCAGCGGCAGCATCTGCTTGGCGAAGAAGTACGTCTGCTCGAACCACTCGCGGGTGGCGGGCGTGGTGGCGATGGCGACGGCGAGGCCGACGGTGGCGGCGAGGAAGGGGACCGTGGCGGCGTAGGGGAGGGCGTCTTCCGCGCGCAGGATTGACTCAGGAAGGGCCCCGACAGCGACGCCCCAGGCGAGGATCGTCGCCAGGGCGGTCAGGGCGATCTTGCCGAGCGGCACACGCAGGACGGTGACCGTAAAGACGCCGAGGCCGGCAGCGAACGCGCCGACGAGCCACCACTTGGCGGCCCAGATCGCGCCGTAAAGCCCGCTCGCCTCCGCCGCGGGCTTGCCCCAGGTGGCGAAGATGAGCACGCCCACGAGCAGCGAGAAGAAGAGCGCCTCCTGCCAGAGCGGGCGGACGGCGTCATCTCCCGTCTCAGCCGCAGCCGCCGCAGCGCGCTCGCCCTCCGCGCGGCGGAAGAGCAGGTGCATCACGACCCCGATCACCATGCTGAAGACGATCGCCCCAGCGGCCCGGGCGACGCCAAGTTCCCACCCCAGCACGCGAGCCGTGAGGATGATGGCGAGAACGTTGATGGCGGGGGCGGCATAGAGAAACGCGCACGCCGGTCCCAGGCCGGCGCCCATGCGCCAGATCCCGGCGAAGAGCGGCAGGACCGTGCAGGAGCACACCGCCAGGATCGAGCCGCTCACCGACGCGACGCTGTAGGCGAGCGCCTTCGGGGCCGTCGCACCCAGGTAGCGCATCACCGACTGCTTGCTGACGAAGGCTGCGATCGCCCCGGCGATGAAGAACGCGGGCAGCAGGCAGAAGACGACGTGCTCGCGGGCGTACCAGCGGGAAAGGGCGAGCGCTTCGACAAGGGGCGCGGGCAGGGCGAGCGACTCGGCGGGGAGGTAGACCAGCGCGATAAAGACGGCGGCCCCGACCAGCAGGGCGGCGAGACGCTTCGGCGTGAACGGTCCGGCAGGCACGGCGGGTGAACTCAAGAGTTTGGCGGGGCGGCGGTGGGGGGCGAGCAACAGAGAAGCTGCGCCTGCTCCTCCACGGTCTGGTGCAGGACGGTCTGGGTGCAGGCGAGGAAGCTGAGGACGCAGGGCGTGCGGAGGCTGTAGTACACCTGCACGCCCTCCTTGCGCGAGGCGAGGATGCCCGCCCCGTGCAGGATGGCGAGATGGCGCGAAACGTTGGAGCGCTCCGCCCCGACGTGGTCCGCAAGGTCCTGCACGCAGCGTTCGCCGTGCTGCAGGTGGTCGACGAGCGCGAGGCGCAGGGGATGGGCAAGGGCGTGGACGATCTGAGCCTGGGACGCGTAGCGCTTTTTCTCAGTGTCGGAGAGCACAGGGGATCTCGCAGTCGTGAATATGTGCAAATATCGTCAATTAATCACGGACTGTCAAGTCAAGAAAGGGCGTCAGGGTGCCACAAGGGGCGCTACGCCTTCGATCCCGCCGCCTCCACACTCCGACGCTCAGGCTATTCGCGGCCCTGATTGTATTTCAGAAATATTTTTGAGTTCTTTCGGAGATCTCCCTTGCCCCGCACGCCGATCAGGTCATAGTAGTCCGTATTGGAGATCTCACACATGTCGCGAACCGCTGCACAACCCCTCGAAGTCCACGCTCGACAGGTCCTGTCCCGCGTGCGCAGCAGCTTCGGCGCAATCCTGGCGACGCTGGGCGGGCCCGTACCCCGGCCGATCGACGTGCAGAAGGCGCTCTCGATCGACGCCAAGCTCGCCTGGGAGATCAGCCGGCTGGTGCAGGAGGAGGATCTGTATCTCGCCGCCCAGCACCTGCCCCGGGAGCGGCGGCTGGAGACGTTCTTCAAGGCTGTGGAGCGCAAGGAGACTGCTGCGCAGCTCGTCGAGCGGGCGCGCGAGGCGGTGCGCGAGTTCGAAGAACTCGTGCAAATCCACGCGGGGGATCGGGCCTCCCTCGAGATGATGCTGCTGGGCTGCTCGGCCCGCACCAACCGCGAGGCGGTGCTGGAGCATCGCAAGGCCGCCTTCCAGGCCAACAGCTTCATCTGGGGCGTGCAGGCGCGGGTGCAGTTCGGTATCTACCTGATGCGTCCCGGCAGCGATCCTTCCTGGGGCGATATCGCCAGCGTGCGCGGCTTCGTGGGGCTGCGGCGGATGCGGCCGAATGTTCCCTGGGTCATCGCCCGCCTGCGTACGGCGGATGAAGCGGGGCAGGATGTGACGGGCATCCAGCGCGAGGCGCTGGATCCCGCGCCGCCGCGCCCCGATGGATCGCCCGCGGCGCCGCTGGTGCGGCAGTTCTGCTCGCACCCCTTGCCGCAAATTCGGCGGGTGGAACACTCGGCAGGGTTCGCGGAGGAGATTCTTGACGGCGCGGAAGTGGGGAACACGGCGGCGATCGACGTGGTGACGGGCGACGATGCGCGCGGCGTCGTGCCGCGCCACCAGATGGAGGACGAGCACGTGTGGGGCGGTCTGCGGATGTTGCGCACGCCGGTCGAGGCGCTGATTCTCGATCAGCTCGTGCACCGCGACCTGTACGGTCCGATCGAGCCGCGCGCGATTCAGTTCAGCGATCTGCACCTGAGCCGGGGCTTTCCCGCGCCGCCGCTGTCGGAGAGCGAGGAGCTTCCCGGCCAGGAAATCGTGCAGTACCTGGGGAGCGATCCGACGGCAATCTATACGCCGGACATTCCGCGCTACGCGGAGATGGTGGACTACATCTGCAAGAAGACGGACTGCGATCCGCAGCGACTGGAGGTCTACCGGCTGCGGATCGACTATCCCGCGATCCCCACGAGTGTGGGGATGGAACATGATCTACCGGAGGAACCGTACGGCGGCTCATCCGCCTGAGTGACGGCAATCAGCGCGAGAGCGCATTTGCGCCAACCCAGCGTCCGCAAAGCGCCCTGTACAGCAGGGCGGCGCTGTCGCGCTGCCTGCGGCGAACGCAAGTGCAACCAAGGAGACTGAGCAAATGAACGATTGCAGCACGACACATCACAGCCGATTCCTGGCGCTCGCCGCGCTTCTCGCGGCGACGCCGGCACTGGCCGCGGACCCGCCGGCGACGGTGCACTACGCGCCTGCGGCGGAACTGCTCAAGAGCGGCGCGCTTCTCGACGGCTGGCAGCCTGGTACGGAGCAGGGACGCGGGCCGGTCATCCACGCGATGAGCAACGGCGCAGCGCCCGAGTGCGACAACCCCACGGCCGTCCGCTTCACGCCGGATGGTCAGCACATTCTCATTACCAACGAAGCCAGTCGCGTCATCAGCGTCTACGACGTCAACACGCGCCAGCTCCTGCGCACGATCCCCGTGACGGATCGGCCGTACGACGTCGAAGTGCTGCCGGACGGCGTGCATGCGATCACGGCCAACCTGCGCGACAATTCGGCATCGATCGTGGACTACGCGACCGGCGCGGAACTCGCCGTTCTCGACGTGGGGCAGTTCCCCTCGATGGCGCTCGTCTCGCCGGATGGGACCTTCGCGGCTGTCGGCAACGCGCTTGACGAGACCTGGTCGATCATCGACACCGCAACCCAGAGCGTGGTGCGCACCGTCGACGCGGGCGGCGCGTTCGGCTTCGGTTTCGGCGGCGGCGACAACGGCGTGGTCTCCTGGACCTACAAGCCGGTCATCCTGCCGGACAATCGCCTCGTGCTGCAGGATTGGAACGCTCAGGTGATGAACTTCGTCGATCTCGCCACGGGTGCGATCGAGTCGGTCGCGGTGCTGCCCAACGGCATGTTCTTCACCGCCACGCCGGACGGCTCGCGCGTGGTCGTCGTGCACAATCCCGTGCCGGATCCGTTGTCGCTCACCATCATCGACACGGCGACGACGACGATCGAAGATGTCTGGACGCACCCCTACCAGTCGCTGTACAACTCCGTGCCGTACCTGGCGATGCGGCCGGACGGCACAAAGGTGGCGTTCTGGTCGGGCCCGACGGGCGTGATGACGATCGACCTGGACGGCTACGCCACAGCGCAGTGGTACGGGGGCGGCGCGCTCTTCACCAGCAGCGGCGCGGGCGGCGACTACATGCTGATGAGCCGCGGCCGATGCAACACGCTGCTCGACTGGGCGACGGGCCAGCCGGTCATGTTCGGCGGCGCGCCGGAATTCTGCGCTCCGGCGGACTGGGACTGGTTCAGCCCCGCCCAGATCGCCGACGCCTCGCCCGTGGACAGCCGCGTGGTCATGATCAGCGCCCAGGAGCAGGAGGACTTCGTCGTCTTCAACCTCGACGGCGAAGATGCGCACGTCGAGGCCTGCACGCTCACCGCGATCGAACCCGAGGCGGATCGTTGCTGGAACATGGCGGTGACTGGCGACGGGTCGCTGGCCGTCGGACTGAACCAGGAGACGAACAACGTCACGATCTTCGACCTGGATGCGGGCACGATCGTCGACTGGGTCGAGGTGGGCGAGGGGCCGCGCGGCGCAGCGATCACACCGGACGACTCGCGCGCCCTGATCGTCAACGAACTGTCGAGCACGATCACGCTGCTCGACCTGGCGACGCTCGCCACGACCAGCATCGACGTGCCCGGGTGCTCCGGAGCGATCGTCATCGATGCGGCGGGCGACTACGCCTACTTCGCGCATGCGCAGACGGATGTCTATCCCTGGGAGGGCAGGCTGTATCGCCTCGACCTGGCGACGCTGCAGGTCGATTCCACCGGGCTCGACGTGCAACCGGCAATCACGAATTTCTCGCGCACGATCGGCCTGCTCTATGACATGACCTGGGCGAAGCCCGCGGAGCTGACCATCAGCCACGACGGCGCGACGATGTGCGTGTGCGGCGGGTACGGTATCTCGCTCGTCGACCTGACGACGTGGACGGAAGTCAGGCGCCTGACCCTGCCCGGCGATTCCGTGCTGACCAGCGCAGCTCGTTTCTCAAGCGACGATGCGCTGATCTACGTCTTGCACTACGACCAGATCAACTGGGATGTCTCCTACATCACCGTGGTCAGCAACGACGGCGGCGACGCACAGATTCTGCAGACGGTGCCGGTCGGAACCAAGGCGACGGACATGGTGATGAACGAGTCGGCGGACATGCTGTACATCGCCTGTCGCGGCAGCGGTCCGGCGGATACAAAGGAAGTCGTAGCGTTCGATCTTGACGCCGTCGGCGTCGTTGGCCGCATGCCGCTGCCCGATCCCAACGGCACGGCGGATCAGCGGCCAATCGACGTCAAGTTCTCCGCGGACGGCAGCGTGCTCTACAGCGTGACGACGGACGGCTACCTGCACACGCTCGATCCGGCGAGTTTCGAGGTGCTGGACTCGCAGCCGACCGGCGCGATCTCGGGATGCCGCTTCGCGGTGCTGACGGACGGCGTGGCGATCGTCTCACCTCATGACGATGTGGACGGCGTGACGCTGGCGCTCCTCACGCAGCCGTGCCCAGAGGACCTGGACGGCGACGGTCACGTCGGACAGGCGGATCTGGGCATTCTCCTCGCGGCATACAACACCGGCCCCGGCGGCGACATCGATGGCGACGGCGACACCGATCAGGCCGATCTGGGGGCGCTCCTCAGCGTCTACGGCCAGGACTGCCAATAGACGCCTCACCAGGTACTGCTGTGTCGCAGTATGGAAGCCGTGTCCGAAGAAGCGGGCACGGCTTTCTGCATGGCAGCACAAGATGGAGATGGCCGCAATTGACATCCGGACCTCTCTGTCTCGCAACTGACAAGGAAGGGCTGGATATTGAATGTCTTCGCGCACTTTGGCGATACTAACAAAATCTCATTTTCGTATTTGTCAATTGTGGCGGCGCGGATATGCTGATTGCGTCCGATAGAAGACCGGGTCAGGTCAGTTGCGCGCCGCGTCACGTACGGGCGCACGCAGCCGCAGCTCTGACCAACCGCCCTCAACGGATGAACTGGTGACATTTGCTCGTACCGCCGGGTCGGCGGCGAGCAGTGGTGTCGCTGTACCTGTGCGCCGCGGATCGCTTCGAGCGTCGAAGCGCCGCCGAGCGCGTATCAAGCCCCCGCCGGAGCGCTTCGCCCTGGCGGGAGCAGAGGAGTCTCTCGATGATTCGCATGTGCAGAAGCGCAACCGCAGCAGCGGCCCTGTTCGGCGTCTGGGGAGCAATGGCCTCCATCTCCAGCGCCCAGCCCGGCGCGCAGCGGATTATTCAGAATGTCACCCCCGCCGCCTGGCAGGCGGACTATGTCGAGTGGGTGCGCGACAGGCTTCCCTTCGACGATTCCGCTCCGGGCAACGGCGTCGACTATCTCATCGACCGGTCGGACGACGCCTCGTTCGACATCATTGTCAACTTCAAACGCTGCACGGATCAGACGGACATTGATACGCTGCTGGCGCTCAGCCCGAACGCCGTCGTGCAGCAAGTCGGTCGCTACATCACGTATATCGCGCTGGGGAATGTGACCAAGGCGGAGGCGCAGGCGATCGCGGCGCTGCCGGAGGTGGCGTTCGTCGAGCGGCAGGTGCCGGTGACGACCGCCCTGGATGTGAGCGTGAAGTCAATGAAGGTCAGCGCGTCGGCGCAGTACTCGCCCCAGACCGTCGCCGACGCCTATCCGGGCATCACCGGCGCGGGTGTGAACATCGCCATTATTGATACTGGCGTCGACAACACGGTGCACCAGGCGTTCGCGGCGACGCCATTCATCGGGGGATACAACGCCTTCACGCAGACGTTCGGTGATCCCGATGACGACCACAGCCACGGGACGCATGTCGCCTCGATCGCGCTGGGGCAGGCCTTCACGGGCGGCAGCCGCGGCGTCGCCCCCGGGGCGGGACTGATCGACATCAAGGTGCTTGATTCCAGCGGCGGCGGGACCATACCCGGCGTGCTCGACGGAATTCAGCGCGTCTACGACAACCGCTACGTCTGGAACGTGGGCGTCATGAACCTCTCCCTGAACGCCAATGCGCCTTCCGATGGCACGGAGACCATGTGCCAGTTGCTCGATCTCGCCGAAGCCATGAACGTGTGCGTCGTCGTCGCGGCAGGCAACACCGGTCCGAGCAATACCTTTCTCGGGTTCCCCTCCAGCGCTTCTCGCGCGATCACGGTGGCGGCTGCGGACGACATGAACACGATCATCCGCACTGACGACAACATCGCCTTCTTCTCCAGTCAGGGGCCGCGCGCCTCGAACAACAATGCCAGCCAGATCGACGAACTCAAGCCCGAAATAGCGGCGCCGGGCACCAACATCGTGGCGGCCCTGTTCAACTCGGCGACCGGCACGATCTCCTTCTCGGGCACGTCGATGGCGGCGCCACACGTCGCGGGCCAGATCGCGCTCATGATGCAGCAGAATCCAGGGCTGAACTGCCCGACCATTCGCTGCCGTCTGCTCTCGACGGCGAGTCAGCTCAGCGGCTACGGGCCGTCGCTGCCTTCGGTCGATCCGATCTGGAACAAGGCATCGGGATGGGGACTGGTCGACGCGTACTCGGCGCTGTCGGTCGCGGCGGGTGCGGACATCAAGTTCCCCAGCTACCCGGCGAACCCGCCCTGGCTGTCGCCTGATATCACCACCGTGCCGCTCGTTCCCCAGGTGAACGTGCCGCTCACCATCACCGCGACGATTCAGAATCCCAGCGGCGGCAACATCTCCGGCGTGCGCGTCGACTTCGGCATCCACGACTACGCCGCCTCGATTCCCACGTTCTCCGACATCGGCAGCAAGATCGTGACGCTGGCGCCCGGCCTGAACAACGTCTCGCTGGTCTGGACGCCGACATCCGCCGGGCACAAGTGCGTGAAGGTGTCGGTGGGGTCGTGCACCGATCCCAATGGGGCCAACAACCAGGCGGATCGCAACCTGAACATCTCGCAGTCGCCGATCGAGTTCCAGGTGCGCAACACCGTGAGCGCGGATCCGGAACTGGTCTACTTCATTGTCGAGGCGGAGAATCCGGACTGGACGGTGGAGCTGGATCAACCCGAGTTGTTCCTGGCGGGGACCGACTGCCCGGTGCAGGTGACGGCGCTGGCCCGTCCGCCGTTCGGTATACCGGATGGCGAGACGACGCTGGTGCACATCGGGGCCTACGCGGCGGGCGTGCTGCTGGGCGGCGTGACCTACATCGACACGATGACCGACTGCAACGCCAACGGCCAGGATGACTACTTCGACATTCTGGAGGGCACGAGCAACGACGACGACGGCGACGGCGTGCCCGATGAGTGCCAGGACTGCCCGGCGGATCTCGACGGCGACGGGCACATCGGCCAGTCCGACCTGGGCGTGCTGCTGGCGTCGTACGGGATGGGCGGCAGCGGCGACATCGACGGCGACGGCGACACCGACCAGGCCGACCTCGGCGCCCTGCTCGCCGTCTACGGGCAG
>CAZZPX010000008.1:0-21007 GCA_964655955.1 uncultured Phycisphaerales bacterium
CCAGCGCCGCGCAGCGCTACCCGCACGAGTTCTCGGGGGGGCAGCGGCAACGCATCGGCATCGCCCGCGCCCTGGCGCTGCGGCCGCGGTTGATCGTCTGCGATGAACCCACCAGCGCGCTCGATGTCTCCATCCAGTCGTCGATTCTCAACCTGCTGCGCGAGCTGCGCGACGATTGCGCGCTCTCATATCTCTTCATCAGCCACGACATGGCGGTGATCCATCACATGTGCGATCGCGTCGCCGTGATGCACCGGGGCAGGATTGTCGAGGCGGGCGCGCGCGACGACATCCTGTTCTCACCCGCGCATGCGTACACCCGGGCGCTGCTCAGCGCGGTTCCCGAAGCGGATCCCCGGCGCAGCAAGCAGAGCCTCACCTGCGCCGGCCCGGCAGCCTGAGAGGCGCCGCGACCGCTCTCACTCGGCTGACGCGCGCAGCATCGCGGCGAAGAGCTGCGGCCCCTGCGCCTCGGGATCGGGCGGCAGTTCGCGCCAGCGGCAGGAGGCGAAGCCGGCCTGCTTCGCCATGCCGCGCATCTCGCGCTGCGCAAAGCCCAGGTGCACATGTCCCATGGTGTGGCGGTAACTCTCGTGTTCGTGCGGGCACATGTCGACCACAAGGGCCGCGCCGCCGGACCCGACGATGCGGCGCATCTCCGCCAGCACCCGCTGCGGCTGGTCGATGTGATGCAGCACGAGCACGCAGACGGCTGCATCCACCGCGCCGTCCTCGAGCGGCAGGTCAACGAGATCCGCCTGCAGGAAGCGAACGTTGCGCACGCCGCCCAGCCGCTTGCGGGCGGCGTCGAGCATGGCCTTGGCGATGTCGATGGCGAGAACCTGCTTGACGTGCGGGGCGAGCAGCGCCGCGACGTTCCCCGTGCCGCATCCCACATCGGCGACGCGCCAGTGCGCGGGGAGCAGCCCGATGAGCGCCTCAGCCGTGAAGCGGTCGCCGAAGAACTTCACGCGCATGCGATCCCACTCGCCGCCCACCCGGCCGAAGAAGCTCTGCGTGTCAGTGCTGCGGCTGGCCAGGACCTGGGCGAGGCGGGCGAGGTCGCGTTCGTACTGCGGCGTCTCCGCGGCGCGCTGCCTGGCCAGCTTCCACAGGGCGCGGGCGCTCTCGTCGAGTTCATCCACGGCGACGTGGTAGAAGCCGGCCGTCCCCTCCGTCCGCCGCACCAGCCAGCCGGCGTCGCTGAGGATCTTCAGGTGTCGGCTCACCGTGGACTGGGGAAGCTGCAGCACGCGCGCCAGTTCGCCGACGCTCAGTTCCTCGCGCTCGAGCAGCGCCAGCATGCGCAGTCGCGATACATCGCCCAGCGTGGTGAACTGGCTGAGCAGATCATCAAGCTGGCGTGTCTGCCGCATGTGCGTGGTTCCCGCAGCGTCCTACCGGGGCGGAAGAGCGATGGTGGGACCGGGAACGAGGCCGTGCGCCCGCAGCCGGGCAGCGACATCGGGATCGGTCCGGTCGTCGCCGTCGTGCAGGTCGATGTACAGCGCCTGCTTGAGGCGCAGCACTTCGGCCTGCGTGTCGCCGGTGCGGGCGGCGAGTTTGGCGAGTTCGACATACGGCTCGATGCGCGCGCCCTCGCCGAGTCGTTCGGCGGTCAGCAGCGCCCGGCGAGTCTGATCGGTGTCGCCGACGCGGTCGGCCCACTCCGCGAGCCGCAGGTACTCGTCGACTGTCTGCCGGGCCTCGGCCCGCTCGCGCAGGCGGGTGAGCAACGTATCGTGGTAGTCGGCGAGAAAGAGGGTCTGAGCGTACTGCTCGACGACGTGCTCGCGCTGGGGCGCGAGCGAATACGCAACCTCCATGTGCACCGCTGCCTCGCGGTAGCGTTCATAGTGCGACAGCAGCCGGGAGAGATCCAGCCGCGCCTGCAGATCCGTCTTGTCGCGATCGACGTATTCCTGGTAGTCGGCAAGCGCCTGGTCGTAACGGCCGTATTGCTCGTGCCACTGGGCGTCCTCGCGAACGTCCACCAGGGGCCGCCGACCGGTGCAACCCGGCAGAAGCAGCCCGCAGACGAGCAGCAGAAGCAGCGCCAGCCGCCCTGCGAGCGGCGAGACGGCGACGTGGTACCGGACAAAGGAAGGTGATCTGTGCATGCGGTTGCTCCGTGTCGGAGGACGCCAACGCGCCTCGCCGCCATCCGCGCCGGCGAAGCCTGCCCCGCGATTGTAATCTCTGCGGCGAGGCGGCGCGGACTGGCGGCGCCGACCGAGCCCAGATGAGCCCTCCGCCCCCCGCAACTCGCCCCCTCGTCGTGCTGCGTCACGAACTGCCCGACGGCACGCACCACTTCGACCTTCTCATCGCCCGCGATCCGCTTGGCCGAGAGCGGCTCCACAGCTTCCGTCTCGGCGATCCGCCCGACGGTCTGGCGGTCGGCTCGGAGACGCGGGCCGAGCGCCTCTTCGACCATCGGCCGCTGTACCTGACCTACGAGGGGCCGATCGCCGGGAATCGCGGCGAGGTGCGGCGTGTGCTGAGCGGCGAGGCGACGGTGCAACGCGAGGACGAGTCCCGCCTCGAACTGATCGTGCGCTGGGAATCGCTGCGGCAGCAGCAGCTGCGGCTGGAGGCGATTGCCGGCTCGCCCCCCTTTTGGCGGATTGTTTGCTTGGAAAATCCCCCCGAGTGACCGACACTATGGAGGAAGTGATGACACAGGCTCCGGCCGCGCGATGTGCGTGCATCGCCAGCGTGGGTCCAGCGGCCGGCAGCAGATTCGTGCTTGAGGAGTGCGACGATGGAAGAGCATCCGGACGATCTGAGGCCGAGGATCATTCACCAGAACACGCCGCGGATCGGCGAGGAGTTGGCGCCCGAGACGCCTCAGGAAGCGCCGCCGCAGCCTGGCGGTGAGATGCGGAGCAGCAAGATCCGCACTTTCGAGCGGACGCGGGAGGAGAAGTCGTGGAAGCGCAAGCCCAATTCGCCGGGCACCGGAGCCGTGCACGTCAAGACCTTCCACTGCAAACTCACCGAGGACGCCCTGCGTTACATGGATGAGACGATCAACGAGTGGCTGGAGACGCACCCGGAGCTCGAGGTCAAGTTCGTCACCTCCACGATCGGCGTCTTCACCGGCAAGCTCAAGGAACCGCAGATGATCACCCAGGTCTGGGTGTGAAGCAGGCAGGGACGAAGCGACCAAGGCAGGAAGCGACGCTGATCGCCGGCGCGTCATCACACGACCCGATGCGCACCTTCTACTGCATCGCAACGTCCTTTCCCGGAGGAGCAGCGCGTGTGCGGAATTGTCGGCGTCGCGGTCGCACGGGGCAGGCTGCCTTCCGTTGGCGAGGCAGCGCTCGCGCGCATGCGCGAGCGGCTCGCCCATCGCGGACCTGACGAAGCGGGCCTGCAGTTCGCTGGGAATGTCGCCTTCGCGCACCGCCGCCTCTCCATCCTCGATCCGGCGCACGGCAGTCAGCCGATGAGCCTGTGCGATGCGGCCGGCCGACTGCGCTCTCTGCTCACGTACAACGGCGAGATCTACAATCATCTCGAGTTGCGGCGGGAACTCGAGCGACGGGGCGAACGCTTCACCACGAACTGTGACACGGAGACGCTGCTGCGCCTGCTGGCGCGCGAGGGGGCGGCGGCGCTGCCGCGCCTGCGCGGCATGTACGCCTTTGCTCTTGCGGATCTCAACCGGCAGGAGCTTCTGCTGGCGCGCGATCCGCTGGGCGTAAAGCCGCTCTACTTCGCGCGCGTTCACACGGGTGGCGGCGCGGAGTTGATCTTCGCCAGCGAGCCGACCGCGATCCTCGCCCACCCGCGCATGACCGTCGAACCCGACTGGGTGACGGCGAGCGCCTACCTCAGCACGATCCGCACGACGCTGGGCGAGCGATCGCTCTTCGCGGGCGTCAGCGTGCTGCAGCCCGGGGAACTGCTGACCTGTGACCTGCGCGATCCGCATCTCCCCTGCCGAGTCGAACAGCACTGGAGTGAACCTGCCGCCGACGCAGAACACCTCAGCTACGAGGAGGCTGTGGCGCAGGGGCGGCGAGTGCTGACCGACTCGGTCGAAGCGCACCTGCTCAGCGATGTGCCCCTGTGCGCCCTGCTCTCGGGCGGGCTCGACAGCACCATTACGACGACGCTGGCCCGCCCGCACGTCGCCGACCTGCGTACGTACTGCGCCGGGGCGATCGACGACCAGACCAGCGAGGACTTCGCCTTCGCGCGCGGCGCGGCAGAGCGCCTGAACACGCAACACACGGAGGTCGGCGTCACGAGCGAATACTTTGCGCAACGCTGGCCCTGGATGATCGAGCGACTGGGCGTGCCGCTGAGCACGCCGAATGAGGTGGCGATCTACGCCGTCGCTGCCGCTCTGAGCGCCGACGCGAAGGTAACGATCAGCGGCGAGGGCGCGGATGAACTCTTCGCCGGGTACGAGCCGCCCCTGCTCGCCGCCCGCCGGTACCTGCAGCATCCCTTTGACGAGGGCGGTTCGCCGCTCGGCCCGGCTGAGGCGCTGCTGCAGACGATCTCGTGGATCCCGCGCCAGATGAGAGCCGTGGTTCTGCGGGAGCCGCTGCTCGCAGAGACTCACGACGACGAAACGCTGACTCGGGAGGTCGAACGGCAGTTCGCCCAGGCGGGCGACGGCACGCGCTCGCTCGAAGCGCACCTGCGCGTGCAGCGGCGCATGAACCTGACGGGGCTGCTGGGGCGGCTGGATACGGCGACGATGCTGGCGTCGGTCGAGGGACGCACGCCGTTCGCCGACCGGCTGGTGGCGGACTTCGCCGCGCGACTGCCCATCTCCTTCAAGTTTCAGGCGGCGGACGAATCGCCCGGCGGCGTCGCCCGCAGCAAGCGGGTGCTGCGCGACGCCTTCGCGGACGTGCTGCCGGTGTCGATCCGCGAGCGGCCCAAGGCGAGCTTCCCGCTTCCCTTCCAGTCGTGGCTGGCGGACCAGGCGGCGGTGCTCGAGACCAGTCTCGCCCGGGAGGTCTTCACCGACGCAGCACGGCAGACGCTGCGCTTCGCCGCCAACGAGCAGTGGATTCTCGGCTGGCCGATCCTGAACCTGGCGCTCTGGCTCGAACGCTGGTGGGGCAACGGCATGCCGATAGCCTCGCCAGTCTGCACAAGCATCGCATCAGGCGATTGACCGGCGGGAGCAATGTGGCTGTGATGGGCGCTTTTGCTGTCGGCAGGTACTGGAACACCACCTCTGTCACGCGAAGGCGACTCAATCCCCACGGCGACGATGAACCATCCCATCGACCATCACGCCAACTCCCGGCTGCGGCGAAACATGCGCGCCAGCGCCGCGGACGGGGCAGGCTTCTCGCTCATGGTCGGCCTGGGTGAGGCGTACCTCGCCGCCTTCGCCCTGGCTGTCGGATTGGGCGAGGTGGTGGCGGGCCTGATCGGCACGGTCCCCATCCTCGCCGGGGCGATCCTGCAACTCGTCTCGCCGCGCGGCATCGCCTACCTGGGTTCACTGCGCAAATGGGTCGTGCTCTGCGCTTCGGTGCAGATGCTCAGCCTCCTGCCGCTCGCCATAACCGCCTGGCTCGGACGGGTCTCCGCGCCCATGCTGATGCTGATCGCCACGCTGTACTGGGGGGCCGCCCTCGCCACCGGGCCGGCCTGGAACACCTGGATCGGCTCGATCATCCCCCGGCGCGTGCGTGCCGCCTTCCTCGCCCGCCGCAGCCGCATTTGTCAGGTCATGGTCCTCACCGGTCTGGTTACGTCCGGGCTGTCGTTGCACTTCGCCTCGAAGTACGCGGCGCCGCTGCAGGTCCTTGGTCTCGTCACCCTGGAGTTCGCCTCGAGTCGGGAGGCGACGCTGACAGCGTTCGGCGTGCTCTTCACGGCGGCGGCCGCGGCCCGCGGCTTCTCAGCGCTCATGCTGGCCCGGCAGAGCGAGGCGCGAGTCCCGCTGCATGCACAGCGCCTCGTACCCTTGCGCGAGATCGCCCGCCGCCTGCGCGGCGGCATGGACGGCCGGCTGCTCACCTACATGCTCACCGTGCAGGTCTGCGTGCAGATCTCCGGCCCCTTCTTCACCCCCTACATGCTCAAGCGCCTGGAGTTCTCCTACGCGGAGTATCTCATGCTGACGGCGACGGCGTTCATCACCAAGACGATCGCCCTACCGACAATCGCTCGCCTCGCCGATCGCCGCGGCGCCCAGGCGCTGCTGTGGACCAGCGGGCTGGCGATCGTGCCCCTGGCGGGGTTCTGGATGCTGTTCGACACGCTGCCGGGCCTGTTCGTGCTGCAGATGTTCGCCGGGCTGATCTGGGGGACGTATGAACTGGCGACGCTGCTCCTGCTCTTCGATCACATCGACGAGCGGGAGCGGACGAGCATCCTGACGCTCTTCAACGTCGCCAACGCCGCCGCCATGGTCGGCGGATCGCTGCTGGGCGGCGCGGTGCTGGGCTTCATCGTGCACAGCCGCTTCGGTCAGATGAACGACGGCCGATTCGGCTACCACGTGCTCTTCGCGTTGACGACCTTGGCGCGGGTCTGCACGCTGATCTTCCTGCGGCGGGCGGTCAGCGTCATGGACCGGCCGATGCGCGTGCGCCTGCCCGTGGCGCTGCCGCGCGTGCTGGCGGTCCGGCCGCAAATGGGCTCGATCGATCGTCCCGTCGTGCCGGTGAACGGCGAGGACGAACCGGAGACGTTGCGGTAAGGGCGGCTCGAGTGCGGAGGTGGAATTGAGAAAGCCGACGACACGCGGAGGCGCATCGTCGGCTGCATTTCGTATGTGCACGGACCGTACCGGGCACACCGTTCGTCAAGGGTGTGCCGTTAGCGGTACAGCCCCGTCGTACAGTCAGAATAGGTCACTGGATCACCTCCTTTGCATGCAGCCGTCCCAGCCGTCGCAGTCTGTACAAACCGCCGCCGGGGGTCTACTCCCGAGCCCGTCGGCTCGGGCTCATCGCCCGCGCCCGCAGAGGACCACGGAGCACGGTCGTCGCTGCGCTTCCGCGCCGGCCAGCCTGCGTCTTTGGCTGGTCCGGACACCGTCGCTGCCAGCGATACACCAGCATTATCGTCAGCTCGCGCGGAAAGGCAATCATTTTTGAGCGATTTCGTCGGTGATTCTGCCTCGCCGGCCGCGCCCGCCGCACAGGTCGCCGCCGGCTCGCGTCAGTCGATCTCTGCGGCGATCTTCCGCGCCAATTCCTCCCCGTTCTCCAGCTTGCCTGCCTCCCAGCGCTTCTGCAGACCCGAGCCGTCCGCGTACCTGGGGATGATGTGAAAATGGACGTGCGGCACGACCTGACCTGCGTCCTTGCCGGTGTTGACCAGCAGGTTGTAAGCCGGCGTGCCCGTCGCGGAGGTGACGGCGCGGGCGAGGCGCGGCAGCACGCGCCCCAGGGCCGCTGCCACGTCATCGGGCAGATCGCCCAGCGTCTCGTAGCGCTTCTTCGGGATGACCAGCGTGTGTCCCACGCTGAGCGGCGAAATGTCGAGAAACGCGAAGACGGAATCGTCTTCGTAGATCTTGTGCGAGGGGATCTCCCCCGCTGCAATGCGCTCGAACAGGTGCGTCAGATCGCTCATGTCGCTCCTCCCATGGCAGTTTCTTCGGTGTCGGCGTTGTGCTCGGCCCGCGGATCGATGCGCAGGTAGCGCGCCAGCAGCCGCGTGCCGAGGTAGAAGGGAATCGTATCCACGAGCGCCGCGGCGAACTTGAAGGCGTAACCCGTGGCGATGAACACGAAGAGTTGCGGCCAGAGCGCCCTCGTCTCGTCGATCGGCAGGGCGCTCGCCGCGAAATGCGTAATGAGGATCACCGCGACGGTGTCGACAAGCTGGCTGATCAACGTCGACCCGTTGTTGCGCAGCCACAGGTGCCGGCCTTTGGTCAGCTTCTTCCAGAAGTGGAAGAGATAGACATCGCAGAACTGGGCGGCGAGGTAGGCGATCATCGACGCCGCCACCGCACCGAAGGTCAGGGCGCGAATCTCGTAGAAGACCGGCAGGCGACCCGCCGCATCGCGCACGATCTCGCCGCCGGGACCCATCGACTCAAAGCCGGGCAGCACGCCCCCCAGCCAGAGGATGAAGACCACCCAGAGGTTGAGCAGCAGTCCGATGAAGACGACGAAGTTGGCGCGTTTGCGGCCGTAGAACTCGCTGATGAAGTCCGTGCAGAGAAAGGTGATCGGATAGGGCAGCACGCCGACGGCGACGGCGAAGACGATCTCGCGCTCGCTCGCCGTGCCCTCGCCCAGCGTCAGTGTGAAGAGCTTGATGAAACGGCTGATGCCCAGGATGTTGAGCATGGTCAGCGTGCCGAGAAACAGCCCGGCGAAGACAAGAAACACCCGCTCACGCCGGGCGTGCAATGCGCTGGCTTCGATCGGGTGCAGGTCTGCAGGCATGGGGAAAGCGTAGCCAGTTCAGGCCGGGTTCGGCCTGCAGGGCGTCGGCACGGGCCGCAGATCCCGGCGCCCCCGGATGTCGCTCGCCAGGTCACTGGTACACTGCCGGCATGCCCATCCGTCCCCTGGACAACCTCCTCGTCAACCAGATCGCCGCGGGCGAGGTGATCGAGCGGCCGGCCTCGGTGGTCAAGGAACTGCTCGAGAACGCCATTGACGCCGGGGCGCGGCGGATCACGATCGAACTGGAGCAGGGCGGCATCGAGCGCGTCACGATCGCCGACGACGGGTGCGGCATTGCAGCGGATGAACTCGCCCTCGCCCTCGCTCCGCATGCCACCAGCAAGATCAGCAAGGCTGAGGATCTCGACGCGATTGCAACGCTGGGGTTCCGCGGCGAGGCGCTGGCCTCCATTGCATCGGTTGCGCGGGTCAGCATCCGCTCGCGCACCGCCGACAGCGCCTCGGCCAACCTCATCGAGGCGGCCGGGGCCGACGTGCAGCCGGTGCGACCGGCGGCGGGCCCCGTGGGCACGACAGTGACGGTGCGCACGCTCTTTTTCAACACGCCCGCCCGCCGCAAGTTTCTGCGCACGCTCGCCACGGAGTTCGGCCACTGCCACCAGGTCGTGCGCACCATCGCCATGTCGCACCCGGGGATCGGTTTTCTGCTGCGGCACGACGGGCGCGAAGTGCTCGACCTGCCCGCCGAAGACGAGCCGCGGCGACGCGCCATCGAACTCATCGGCAAGGAACTTGCAGACCAGTTGATCGACGTGACGCTCGACGCGGCCGAATCAGGCGGGCTGTCGCTCTGGGGCCTCGTCGGCACGCCCGCCATCGCGCGCAACAACACGAAGATGCAGCACGTCTTTCTCAATGGCCGGGCCATTCGCGATCGCTCCATCCAGCACGCCCTGCGCGAGGCGTATCGGGGCCTTCTCGAACCGGGCAAGCAGCCGACCATCGTGCTCTTTCTCGAAATGGATCCGACGCTCGTCGATGTCAACGTGCACCCGGCGAAGGCGGAAGTGCGCTTTCGCGACCAGGCGCTGGTGCACGGGGCGGTGCACCGCAGCGTGCGCGAGGCGCTGGCGGCCTCGGATCTGACCCCCGCGAGTTTCGCAGGCGCAGGTGCCTGGCCCGGAGGAGCCGCGGCGGCGAGCGCGGAAGGTGATCTGCGAGTGTTCCGCTTCGAACAGGATGGTGCGCCAACCGCGGGGCCGGGTGGGTCGCACGCTCGGGAGGAGGGCGCAAGAGCGCAGGCGGGCGGCGCCTGGGAAGGTGCGGGGTCGGCGGGCGCAGCGGGCGGCTTGCGCGACTTCGTCGATCACTTCAAGCGGCTGGACCCGAAGCAGAAGGGATTCGTGTATCGGGAGGTCGCCGCCGCCATGCAGGAGAGCGGCGCCGCCGATGTGGAAGACGGCGCTGCGCGCGAAAGCGCTGCCCTGCCCACACCGCGCCGCGTCGAGCGCATGCTGCAGGTGCACGACAGCTTCATCGTCACGCAGGATGAGCAGGGCCTGATCATCATCGACCAGCACGCGCTGCACGAGCGCATCATGTTCGAGATGCTGCAGGAGCGCATCGGCAAGGGCAATCTCGAATCACAGCGCCTGCTCATGCCCGAGACGATCGACGCCGCGCCCGCCCAGGCCACGCTGCTGGATGAACTCCAGCCGCTGCTCACGCGGATCGGCATCGAGGCGGAGCAGATCGGCCCGCGCTCGCTCGCCGTGCACGCGTTCCCCTCGTTTCTTTTCGAGCGCAAGGTCGAGGTGGGGCCGTTCCTGCGCGAGATTCTCGATCGGGCGGAGGAGGAGGACTTCGCGCCCAGCGACGAGGCGGCCCTGCACGAGGTGCTCGACATGATGGCCTGCAAGGCCGCGGTCAAAGCGGGCGATCGGCTCCAGCCGCAGGAAATCGAGGAACTGCTGCGGCAGCGCGAGGTGTACAGCCGCTCCAGCAATTGCCCGCACGGGCGACCCACGACGATCCGCATCACGCTCGCGGATCTGGAGCGACAGTTCGGGCGGCGTTGAGCGCAGTGCGAAAGGCCGCACCTGGACTGATTTTCACGGGTCGAACGTCACTCGCCGCTCAGTTTCTCCAGGAACGCCTGCTCGACGAGTTCGTAGTCATCGAGCGCCCTCTGCATCTGGTCGAGCAACTGCTCCACGCGCTCGGGCGCGGCGCGCGTCGCCGCTCCGCCCTCCGTTTCAACTTCGCGCAGCGCCTCGGAGGCGGCCCAGAGATCGTTCACCGCCTGCGCGTAGGAGCGCGCCGCGTCGTAAAGCAATTCTTCCTTCGTTTCGCGCTCGCTGGGGCGATAGAGCAGGCGCCACGGCGCCCGCCGCACCTCCTGCGCCGTCAGCTTGAGCTGTTCGGAAGCGAGACGGGCGTTGGCGAGCGTGCGCTCCAGGCTCGGCTGCTGTTCCGCGCTGAACTGGGAGAGCTGCCGACCGAGTGATGCGTATCCCTCCATTCCCGCGCGGGCCTCTTCGATGAGCGTGAGCAGATCCGTCTTGGCGATGGCGGTCCCTTCTTCGACGTTGTCCAGAATGCGCTGCATCTTGGGAGCGGCGGCTTCCCATTCGCCCTGCACCTCACCCATCAGTTCCCGCGCCTGCGTGACCCCGGCGTCGACGTTCTCGCTGACCCGTTCGGCAGTGGCCGTGACCGCCTCAGCCCGGGCGATGACGCCATCGAACCGCTCCATCCACGCCGGCCAGCGCGATCTGAATTCCTCGATCACGCTGCTGAGATCCTGCCCCATGCGCTCCAGATCGTGGAAGCGGCCGGGCAGCTCGCCTTCGAGCTGCGCCGCGATGTGTGCCACCCTCTCGGTGATCTCTTCCAGGTTGGCGAGCATCGCCTTCGTCGCCTCGATGTCCTCGCGCGTGAAGCCAAGCTGCGTGAGAAAGCCGGGCGCGAGCACGCCCCGCAGCCGCTCCCCCTTGTCGGGCTCGAGCAGTGAGTTGCCGTGGCCCGGCGCATCGATCAGCGCCTCATCCCCCAGGTAGGAGAAGTTGAGCGCCGCCCCGGCGCCGAGCAGCGGCCGGCGCAGCTCGACTTCCGCGTTCTCGTAGATGTTGAGCCCGCGCTCGATGGCAACGGTGACGACGACCAGGCCCAGCTTGTCATCGCCGGGCTCGCGCTCGATCCTGGACACATGGCCGACGGGCTGGCCGCCCACCTCGACGGCGGATCCCACGGTCAGCCCCTGCGTGCCCATCGCCAGGGGAAACTCGAGCACGTAGCGCCTCTTCGGCTGAAAGATCTCGAGCAGGTCGCCGACCGCAACGATCCACACGACAAAGAGAATGAGGCAGACGAGCGTCAGCGCTCCCGCCTTGACGTTGTTGCGCGACCGCGCCCGTTGTGATGCCATGTGTGCCTGCCTCGCTCGCTGTCGTTGCCCGTCCTTCGGCCGTTTCGCCCTGCCTGACTCGCATCTCCTCTGTCTGCGCCGCGCCCTAGCCGTGCCGACGCGTCGGCTCCACGCTCGGATGCTTGAGCGGCGGGAGCATCGGCTCGCCCAGAAGATCGTCCTCGTAGTTGGTCTCCGCGCGGTAGCGGGTGATCGGCCCCTCGGCGTCGCCGCGCAGGAACTGCCGAATGAGCTGATCCTGCTCGTCGAGCTTCGCAGCCTCCTGCGGCGTGAGGTCGCGCATCTTCTCGAAATACGGCCGCTTCTCCACGACGAGCATCTGGCCCTTGTGCAGCATCGCCATGCGGTCGGCGATGGCGAAGGCGGAGTCCATCTCGTGGGTCACGACCACCGACGTCACGCCCAGCTTGCGCGTCAGGTTCATGATCAGCCGATCGATCTCGGCGCTGGTCACCGGATCGAGCCCTGCGGAAGGCTCGTCGTAGAAGAGAAGCTGCGGATCCAGCGCCAGCGCCCGCGCCAGCCCCGCCCGCTTCTTCATACCGCCGGAGATCTGGCTGGGGAACTTGTCCGCGTGCTCGCGCAGGCCGACCTGCTCCAGCTTGATCTTCACCTGGATGTCGACGATCGACGCGTCCAGTTCGGTGTGTTCCTGGAGGGGCAGGGCGACGTTCTCCGCGATGGACATGCTGTTGAAGAGCGCCCCGGACTGGAAGAGGATGCCGAACTTCTTGCGAACCTCGTCGAGCTGTTCGTCCGACATGGCGCAGATGTTCTGGCCGAAGAGGCGCACCTCGCCCGAATCGGGCACGAGCGAGCCGATCATCAGGCGCAGGATGGTGCTCTTGCCCGAGCCGGATCCGCCCATGATGACCATGATCTCGCCGGGCTGGATGTCGAGGTTGATGCCGTCGAGCACGACCTTGCCGTCGAAGGACTTGACGACGTTGCGGAGCGAAATGACCGGTTCACCTGGCATGAATTGTCCCGTACTATACTCGCGGCAGCGTCCGCCGGACCGGGCGGGCTGCGGCGGCCGGGCGAACGCGCATCGGCCGTTCTGGAGATCGGATCCTTCGGCGGTCGAGGTTGAGCCGCGCCGGCTCGCCGCGACCCCCCCTTCGCCCTGGAGACTCCCATGCGGCATCGCCTTTCGCTCCTCGTCGCCTGCCTCGCCGCCCTCGCGTCGGCCGCCGGCGCCTACGCAGAAGTCAACGTCGGCGACAAACCGAGCTTCGAGTTCCCCCTCTACAACAGCGACGAGACGCTCAGCAATGAAGACCTGCGCGGCAAGTGGGTGACGATCTTCTTCTGGTCCGCCAACAGTCGCGAGAGCCTGACCGCGCTGCGCTTCCTGGGCAACCCCGCCGCCGCTCAGGAGCAGGCACAAGCCGTGGCGGGATTGCTGGGAATGGATCTCGAGAGCCTGGGACTGGGCGCAGAGATGGCAGCGGAACTGGAGGCCTGGCAGGAAGGACAGGTGGTCATCGCCGTCTGCATCGATGAGGGGCGGCGGGACCGCAATGTGCGCCGGGCCGTCGAGCAGTCCAATTTCACGGGGCGAGTCGCTTACGACACCGAGGAGACCGGCCGCCAGATCGCTCAGGACTGGGGCATCACGCAGGTGCCTGCGATCGTGCAATTGACGCCGACCGGCGAGGCCGCGTTCGTGCAGAAGCCGGGACAGATGCTGACCTTCGACGCCTTCGGTCGGCTCTTCGAACTGGCGTTGCGCTACCCTGCGATGCAGGAGGGCCAGAAAGAAGCTGCCGAACAGCAGCTTGCCGACGCGGACGCAGCCCTGAACGCCGGCGATCAGCAGTCGGCCCTGCAGGCGCTGGACGGCTTTCCGAAGCACGTTGCCGAGTACTTCGATGAACTCGGCAAGCGTTACCGCGACATCGCGGCACGGCTCAACCCGATGGGCGAGCGGGAACTCGAGCAGGTGCGGGCGACGGCCGAGGCGGGCAAGCTCGAGGAGGCGCGGGCGCGCCTGCGCGAGCTGGCGGAGATGTACGGTTCGCTGCCGGTGGGCCAGACCATGCGCGATGAGTTGAAGCGCCTCAACTTCCCGCCTATCCAGGCACGTCGCCAGGCCGCTCAGGAACTGCAGGCGCGCGTGGCGAGCATGACCGCCCGGGCCGAACAGCTCATCGCGGCCGGCCGGCGCGTCGACGCGCATCGCAAGCGCAGCTTCATCGTCGAGCGGTGCCCCTACACTAAGGCGACCGAGCGGACGCGCGCCTTGCTCGAGCAGCTCAGCAGCGACCCGAGCTTCCAGCGCGAGCAGGCAGCCGAGCGCACGCGACGGGTCAGCGAGCGCCTGCTGGCCGAGGCGGATGAGTTGCTGGCGCAAGGCGACGTCGCTGCGGCGCGCGAGAAGTGGAAGCAGATCATCGAGCAGTTCCCGGGCAGCGACTTCGCCAATACCGCGCAGGAGAAGCTCGACAAGAGCCGATAGGCCGCGCGCAGCAAGCATGCTGTCAAGGGCGCGCCGTACTGGCGCGCAAGCCGCTTCATGAACTGAATCCGAGCGGACCGTTGAGCGTGGCGTTGTCGGGATCGCGCAGCGCCAGGGGCGGGCCGAGCAGTTCTGCCATGACCAGCGCCTGGCGGATGGCGCGGGCGTCGATGGGCAACGGATCGATGCCGATCCTCTGCTTGCGGCGAACGTAGTGCGGGTCGATGGAATCAAGCTGCACGTTCAGGCCGCGCAGCTCGCCGGTGTCAACCTCGGTCGGTCCGTCGGCAATTCGCTCGCGCGCCTGGCGCATGGCTTGCGCCTCACGTTCTTCCCGGGGACGCTGCGTCGTGCGACGCGACATCTGCTGGTCGGCGCTGCGGGTTCGGCTCGTGGGAAGCGGTTGCGGGCGCGCGGTCGGCATCTGACCGCCGCGCGGCGGACCTTGCGGCGCGGACGAGCGCCCTGGTCTCCGTGCCGAAGCGGGTGATCGCGACATGGGCTGACCGCTCGAAGCTTGACCGGCGGTGCTCGCCTGTGACTGCGAGTGTCCGCCGCGCTGGCGCTTGCGCAGCTCTTCGAGCGCCTGCTGGCGACGCCGCGCCAGTTCATCAGCGATCGAAGCTCGCTGCGCGCGCGGCGAGGGGGACTCCTCGGTCTGTTGCGACCACTGGCGACTTGCGTCGACCTGATCCAGGTCCTGACCGGTACGTAGGGCGTGCATCCGGCGCTCTTCCGCTTCCGCCGCCTGCCGCTGCTTCTCGCGCATCTCCATGCCCTTTTGAAAGAGCTTGGCCAGCACGGGGAGCCCGATGGCGGCCAGGACGATCGCGAGATTGATCATCTGCTGCACGGTCATGCCTGAATCGTATCGGCCAGAGCCTGCCGCGTCACTGCCCCGCCGTGCGGCGTTCCCGCCGCCCGGTTAGACGACCGGCCGGGCAAGCGACCCGTCCTCGAAGCGGACAGCAAAGACAGCCGCAAGCGTCGCCGGCGTGAGCACGGTGTCCGCGGGCCCTTTCGCCGCGACGACGCCGCTCTTGAGCAGGATGGCGCGATCCGCCCAGCGCTGCGCCCGCGGCAGGTCGTGCACTACCACGCCAACCGCCAGGCCTCGATCCGCCAGGTCGCGCAGAAGCTGCATCGACTCCACCTCCCAGCGCACGTCCATCGCGGCGGTCGGCTCGTCGGCGAGGAGCACCGCGCTCGCCTCGCGCCCGGCGAGCTGCGCCAACACCCGGGCGAGCATGACTCGCTGTTGCTGGCCGACCGAGAGCTCGCCGTACAACGCCTCCGCCAGATCGCTCAGCCGCAGCCGATCCAGCGCCGCCTCGATGGCGGACGAATCGCGCGGCAGCAGCAGGCGACCCAACTCGACCACGGCCTGCACGGTGAAGGGTGCAGCGCCCGTTGGCCGCTGCGAGAGATACGCCAGCCGC
Organism: uncultured Phycisphaerales bacterium; assembly: GCA_964655955.1. GTDB lineage: Bacteria > Planctomycetota > Phycisphaerae > Phycisphaerales > JAGLTS01 > CAZZPX01. The sequence continues at coordinate 15,685 of CAZZPX010000008.1, forward strand.
GCCACGCGCTCCCTGGCGGGAAGGCGCGACGGGTCCTCCCCGTCGAGCCGGACCATGCCAGTCTTGAGTTGCACGAGCGATGCCTGTCCTGCGAGAGCGCAGCGCAGCAGCGTGGTCTTGCCACAACCGTTCGGCCCGACGATGGCGGTGATCGCTCCGGCGGGGATGGCGCAGGAGACTTCGCGCAGCACGTCGCCCGCGCCGTAGGAAGCGGTGATGTTCTCGAAGCGCAGCCGCATCAGAGCATCCCCTTCCATTCTCGCCTCAGGATCCACAGGAAGACCGGCCCGCCGATCAGGGCGGTGAAGATGCCGATGGGCAGCCTCCCGCCCGCAACGCGGACGGCCCCGACAAAGGCGTCGGCCGCGACCACCATCGTCGCTCCGAGGAGCGCCGAACCGGGAATGAGCAGCCGGTGCATGGGGCTTCCCGCTCGGCGCACCAGGTGCGGGGCAATGAGGCCGACGAAGGCGAGCGGCCCGGCCAGGACGACCGCCGCCGCGGTGAGGAAGCCCGCGAGCAGCAGCAGCGTGGGCCGCAGACGTCGCAGGGGCGCGCCGACGCTGACGGCTTCTTCGTCGCCGAGCATCATGGCGTCGATGGGCCGGGCCAGCGCCGTCGCCGCCGCCGCTTCAAGCAGCACCGCCGCCGCGATCAGCCAGATGAGCAACCAGGAGCGTTCGTCGCTGATGCCGCCCATCATCCAGCGAGTGAGCACCGCCATCTCGCCAGGCGGGAGCAGGTGCAGGAAGAAGAGCGTCACCGCGCCGAACACCGCCGACAGCACCACCCCCACCAGCACCAGGCTGAGCGGATCGACCTGGCCGCGCTTGCGGCCGAGCGCGAAGACCAGCGCCAGCGCCAGGAGCGCCCCCAGCAGAGCCGCGGGCAGCGTCGCCCCGTGCCGCAGCAATGGACTGCCCAATGCGTACCCCAGCCAGATCGCAACGACCACGCCCAGTCCCGAACCGTTGGCGAGTCCGAGCACGAAAGGCGACGCGAGCGGATTGCGCAGGAGCGCCTGCAGCAGCGCCCCGCTGACGCCGAGCGCCGCCCCCGCCGCGATGGCGGAAATCAGCCGGGCGCTGCGCAGCTCCAGCACGTCGCCCGCCGGCCAGCCGAAATACATGCCGACCAGCAGCCTCGCCAGCGCCGCAGCCAGCAGTAGCAACGCCAGAGCGCAGAGAAGGGCGCGTCCTCGTGTCACGGTGCGTCCTCTCCCTGCAGTTGATCCGCCGACTCGTCATCCGCCTCAGACGGCAGCGCTCGCAGCGCCGCCTCGATCCTGCCGATGATGCGCGGCAGCGTGGTGGCGGGAATGAGCACCTGCGGATCCTGCACGAGCGCCAGACGCCCTGCCCGCACAGCGGCGATGTCGAGTTGCCCCAGACGCCCCAGCCGCGCCTCTGCGGCGACCTGGGCGTCATCGTCGGCGAAGAGCACGATCGTGCGCGGATCGAGGTGCAGCACGTCCTCGAGCGTCAGTTCCGGATAGGCGCCGCTCGCGAGGGCGTTGTCCCCTCCCAGGCGCGCGACCACGTCGCCGATGAACGACGCCGGGCCGAACGCCGCCGGCGGATCGACGCTCCACAGCAGCAGCAGCGAGCCGGCCTTGCGCACCGCGTTGCTCGGCGCGAGCGCCGCCTGCAGCGACTGCGCCAGCTCCCGCGCGCGGTGCTGCGCCGCCGCGCGCGCCGCCCTGCCCGCGTCGCTGTCCGCGAAGCTCAGTTGGTGTGGCAATTCGAGCAGCACTCGCTCGATGTCGCTGGTCATGTCGATGTCGAAACTGCGCACGCGCCAGCCATGCGCCTCGGCAAGCTGCGTCAGGCGCGGAGGGACGGCCTGCTGGCCGCGCTGCAGCAGCACGTCGGTCGGCTGGAGGGCGAGCAGCATCTCGTAGTCAAGTTCCACCTGATCGCCGACGACGGGAAGGTCCTGCGGCACGGCTGTGTCAAAACGATGCCGGCCCACGATGCACGCGCCCAACCCCAGATCGACCAGCATCTGGGACAAGGCTGGACTCACCGCGCACACGCGCGGCAGGTGCGCGGGCACGTCCGCGGTGTTCGCGGGCGCAGCAGCGCGCTCGCACGCCGCAGCGCCGAGGCAAACCAGAGCCATGAGAAGCAGATGCAGCAAAGACCGGCACATGCCGACCATCGTACCCGCTGGCGGCGCGACGGCGCACCGGCGACGATCGGACTCGCCCCTATCTTCAGTGTGAACAGTCGCTTGCAGACGATGGAGCGCGGCGCGAGCAAAGTTTGGCGTCGCTGCGCCAGGCGGGCCGATACCATGTCCTGTCGTGTCGACCGGCACGCGCGACGAAAGCAACGGACTGCGCATCCGGCGCGAGCGTTGGCCCCCCACCGCCCGCCGCGCCGCCTGACTAAGGAGGTGTCCCATGACGGCCCTGTGGCAGAAACTGACCCGCATCTGGCGAAATCACAAACCGCTCGAAGTGCCCCTGCCCGCGGCGCTGCGACCCGCTGCCCAACTGTTTGGCTCCAACGGCTCGTTCACGGATGCCAAGCGCTCTCAGGAGCAAAGGGCGCTCGCTCCCGATCGTGCCCTGGTCGCCGGCGAATCCACTTCGTCAACCTCAACGCTCGAGGAAGACAGCGAGAGCAGCGAGGCGCCGCACAACCGCTTCGTCGAACCGGATGAACCGCTCACACTGGAGGGACAGATGCGGGCGCTGCGGCAGGAAGTCGCGAGTCTCACCGCGACGCTGTCGAGCGAGCAGGCGGATCGGCACGAGCAGCTCGCCAGCGCCCTCAAGGATCTCGCCAGCCATGCCGGGGCGCACAACCAGTCGATGGTGCAGGTGCACGAGGACCTGCAGCTCATGACGCAGACCCAGCGCGACGGCGTCAGCCGCATCTCCGACCTGTCGCAGGCGGCCGATCGCCAGGCGAAAGCGCAACAGGCGCTCGAAGAAACGGTGCGGACACTCGAGGCAAAGTCGGCGGCGGACTATGAAGCGCTGAGCACGGCCCTGGCGCGCACGCGGCAGACGATTCTGGCGGTGACGCTGATCGCGACGGGCGGCATGCTCGTGCTCATCCCCATGATCGTGGCGCTGCTCGGCTGAGCCGGTCGCGCCTCGCGAAGTACACACAGCCGCGGCCCGCGCCGCGGCTTTCTTCGTACTTCGGCGCGTCTATTGGCCGTCCCAGCGGCGCGACAGGTCGGCCGCGAGATCGTCGAGCGCTTCCTGGGGATAGAGCGGGAAGGGCCAGGCGCGCTCGGCAATCAGCGCTCCCTCGTCCACTCGACGCGCCAGGCTGGCGATCCGCGCACGCGCGGCGGCGAGGTCGTCCGCGTGCGCCTGCCGCGCCTCTGCCAGCAGCGCGTGCATCTCGCGGAAAAGACGCGCCCGCTCGGCGGAGCGGCGCGGGGCCGCGGCGATCTTCTCGACAAGGTCCGTCTTGCGCCGGCCCAGCAGCGGCTCGTTGAGCTGCGCCGGGTCGTGCAGCATCTGCCGGTGGTGCCGGCGGGCGCGCTCGACATCCGCATCGGTCACAATCGCCCGATCGAAGGGCAGACGCAGCGTCGCCGTCACCAGCAGGTCGGGGGCGAGGTCCGCGGCGGGCTCCAGACCGAGCCATTCGGCAAACCAGGCGTCGGTGACGCGGTCGTAGGCGGCCCCGCCCGTCCCGTGGATGAACAGGTCGCAGCCCAACCAGCGCACCAGACCGGTCATGAGCAGCGCCCGCGGCGCGAGGTCGGCCGGCTCGCAGGCCTCCAGGTCGGCGGCGACAGCGCGCCGGCGACGGCCGGCTTCGTCGATGCGCCAGAGCGGCAGTTCGATCCGTGTCGAGTCGTCGGCGACGAAGAGCGGCGTCATGCCGTGCCCCTGTCGACTGGCCACGGCCCGGTTGTAGGAGTCGGCCGCGGCGCGCGGATCCTGCCGCAGGCGCCGCACGAGCTGCGCGAAGGCGGTCGTTTGTGACAGGCAGAGCGAGTCGAATCGGACTGCGGGGCTGACCCACGCGTGCATCAGCGACTCGATCGCCTGCATGACCTGTTCGACGGCGTCGCCGGCCTGAGCGGCGGCGGTGAGCGCCGCTTCGATCGCCGCCATGCCACGGCTCACACAGGCAAGCGCCCAGTCGCGCCCGGCCCCGGGGGTCGCGGACGCCGGTGCGAACGCCTCGCGCCGGCCGGCGATGCGCTCCTCCTTCGGCGACTCCCCGAAGCGGTGCGCGCTGCGCAGGAGGCGATCATCGGCGGTGACCACGGGCGCTGTGACCGCATCGGGGTCATAGACGTCGTGATCGACAACCAGCCAGGCCGCGGCCGCTCCACTCGCCGAGGCGATCTGCTCCGCGGCGATGTACTTGGCGAGAATTCCCGGATGCCAGATGATCGCCTGGTGGCCGGTAAGGACGACCGCACGATCGGTCGGCAAGCGCAGTTGTTCACGGAACGTGCGTTCGGCCTCCGAGAGGCTGATCCGGTTCTGACGCCAGCCGCGCCAGCGCCCGCCGAGGTCCCAGAGCGGCGGGGTGGTGCACACCTCGGCGACGCCGACCTGGGCCGGGGCATTCAGCATGAACAGGGGCCCCCGGCCCGACACGTGCCGTTCACCTGCACGCCGGGCAGCGCCTCGCGGTACGTCTCTAGTTCGGCTTCCAGGACCTGGCGATAGTGCGCCAGGCGAATCTCCGCATCGTCGAGCGGCCCGCCGAAGCTGCGCGCCGCGTCGTTGTAGATCAGCCGCACGGGGATCTCGCGGATCCGCAGGCGGTGGGCGGCAGCCTGAACCCAGAACTGCATGGGGAACGCGTAGCCGGGCACATCGAGGTCGAGCCAGCGCAGGGCGTCGACGCGGTAGGCCTTGAAGCCGCAGAACGCATCCGTCAACTTCAGGCCCAGGCGGGCATTAAGCGTACGGGTGAGCAGCCGATTGATCTGCTGACGATCGCCCGGGGGAACGTCGTTGCCGGTCAGGCTTCGCATGTACCGACTGCCGGAGATGACATCGGCGTCGTCCTGTCGCATGGCGGCGAGAAACTCGGGGATGGACTCCGGTTCGTGCTGTTCATCGCAATCCATGGTGATGACCCAGTCGTACTTGCCGACCGCAGCCCAGGTGAAGGCGTCGACGAGCGAACGGCCATACCCCCGGTTACGGGCGTGGCGGATCACCTCTACGTGCTGGCGGGCGAGAAGCATGGGAGTGGCGTCGGTCGAGCCGTCGTCGATGACCAGGATCTCGCCGGGCGCGTGGCGACCGACCTTGCTCAGCACCTGCTCGACGTACTTCTCCTCGTTGTAGACGGGAATGGCAAGCAGGATGCGCATGCACGGCTCCTCG
>CAZZPX010000009.1:0-16767 GCA_964655955.1 uncultured Phycisphaerales bacterium
GTCGTGCGCCACGCCGCCCGCGAGCTGGCCGACCGCCTCCATCTTCTGCGCCTGGGCAAGCTGCGCCTCCATGGCCTTGCGCTCGGTGACGTCGACGTGGCAGCCGAACAGCCGCGTCGCCCGCCCGCGCTCGTCCACCAGCTTGTCGGCACGTGTGAAGATCCAGCGGTAGGAACCGTCCTTGTGGCGCAGACGAAACTCGGCGCGATAGTCCGGTTGCGTCCCTTCAACGAACGCCCGGAGCAGCGCCAGCACGCGCGGCTTGTCGTCGGGATGCAACCGCGACTCCCAGTTCTCGTACGTGTTCTCCAGTTCGTGGTTCTCATAGCCGATCTGCCGTTTCCACTGCGGCGAGTAGTAGACGGCGTTGGTATCGACCTGCCACTCCCAGTGCCCGATCAGGGTCGCCTGCACGGCGAGATGCAGCCTCGTGTTGCTCTCTTCGAGCGCCCGCAGCATTTTTTCGCGCTGGGTGACGTTCTCATGGGCGACCACGACGCGGCGCGGGGCGGGCTCGGAGAAGCCGGTGACGCGACCGAGGAACCACCGCTGCTCGTGGGGACTGTGGCAGGGGTACTGCAGTTCGAAGCCGTCTGGCCTGCCGGCGACGACCTCGCGGATCGCCGCAGCGAACGCCTGTGCCTGTGTCGCGTCCTCGCCTGTCGCGCGGGCACAGACGTCAAGGTAATTCACCCCCTCGCTCACGTGCTGCGGATCGACGCCGTTGGCCTGGGCGAATCGGCGCCACGAGTCGTTCACCGCGAGGATGCGCCCGTCGCGGTCGAGCACGGCGATGCTGCTGGACAGGCTGTCGAGGCACGCCTTGAGGAAGAGATGGTCTTCGGCTGCGGTCATTGCGGCTCCCGCCGTCTCCGGGGAAGACGCTGCACCGACGTTGCGGGTGGTCGCGGGGTGAGTTGGATGTGAGGACGGCATGCCTGCGATACTCTTCGGCCGGGCCGCTTCGACGCGCGGCGGAGGGATGCGCACAGAGCCGGACGCGTTCGCTGCGATTGGCGGTTACGTCCCGCCGGCGTCGACGCGCAGCACCAGAGCCACCAGCTCAGCCAGCGAGTCGGCTCCGCACTTGGTCATGATATGCGCGCGATGCCCTTCCACGGTTCGCGGGCTGATGTGGAGTTCAGCGGCGATGTCCTTGGTGGTGCGCCCCCGGGCGACGAGTCGCGCGACCTGGCGTTCGCGTGGCGAGAGCCGCCCCCAGCGCCGCCGCTCCTCCGCCGCCGCGCCGTCCCGCCGCTGTCGCTGCCGCGCCACGTCGAGGGCCGCCTCCACCGCGCGCAGCAGCGTGTCGCGCTCGACCGGCTTTTGCAGGAAGTCGAAAGCCCCGCGCTTCATCATCTCGACGGCAAGGGGAAGGTCGCCGTGGCCGGTGACGATGATGACGGGCACATCCCAGCCGCGCCGGCGCAGCGCCTCGTAGACTTCTTCTCCCGACATGCCATTCAGCCGCAGATCGAGCAGCACGCAGCCCGGACCGGAGTCCAGGGGCTCTGCCAGCAGCGACTCGCCGGAGGCATGCGTGCGGATCTCCGCTGACAGCCCCTGCAGGTGGCGGGCAAAGACGGTCCGCACGGCTTCTTCATCATCAACGATCTGCACAACCGGCGTGAGACTCATAGGCAACGGGCCGCAGCGTTCAGCAAGCATGGAGAAGACAACGAGGTGGCTGCAACCGAAGCCGCCCGCGCGGGCGCCTTCGTCCTGCACATCCGACACCAGATTCGATAAAGCATCTCAGCACTCTGAATTACGACGGCAGCATGTTCATCTCGCCACAATCACCTGCGTCGTGCATGTGGAAGTATAGCTCGTTCTTCGCGTACGTCCGGGGTTCGCTACCGCTGCAACGAGGCGCGCTGCACGTTCAGGGGAGATTTTACCCTAAGCGGGGCTTCGTCAACCCGCGCGCCTGATTCTCTCCACCCCCCATTAGGTCGAACGCGCAGGCCGCTGGTTCCCGCAGGATCGATCACAGCGTGCCAGCCGATGTGACGCTCGCCTTTCTGGAAGCGGCAGTACGATGTGCGCATGAGAGCTTGCCGTACACGACACTCGCTGTTCGTCGGCGCGCTGCTGGTCACCTTCGTTGCTGTAGCCGCCGCCGCTTCCCAGGACGCATCTCCCATGACCATTTCCTGCGACCCCGAGGCGGGCGCGACGACGACCCTCGCCGCCCGAGAAGTGCAGCGATACGTATATCTACGCACCGGCCGACTCCCTGCGCTCGAACCCGCCTCGCAGCAGTCGACGATTCAACTCCGCGTCGACCCGGCGCTCGCCGCGGATGAGTACCGGCTGCGCTCGCCCTCTGACGGCGAATCGCGGCGCATCGTTCTCAGCGGCGGCAGCGACGTCGCGCTGCTTCACGCCGCTTACCGTTTCGCGGAGCATCTCGGCGTGCGCTTCTCCCTGCACGGCGACATCCTTCCCGATGAGCGCCTCGCTTCGCTGCCCGTCATGGAGGAGGACGGCCGGCCGCTCTTTGCGGTGCGCGGCATCCTGCCCTTTCACGACTTCACCGAGGGGCCGGACTGGTGGAACGCCGACGACTACAAGGCCCATCTCGCCCAACTCGCCAAGCTGCGCATGAACTTTCTCGGCCTGCACTGCTACCCCGAGGGAGGCGTCGGCCCCGAGCCGCTCGTCTGGATCGGTCTACCCGACGACGTGCGCGAGGATGGCGACGTCGAGTTCAGCTATCCGAGCCGCTGGGCGAGCACGCGCGGCGGGGCGTGGGGCTACGCGCCGCTCGACACCAGCGACTTCGCCGCCGGCGCGGCAATGCTCTTTCCCACCGACGATTTTGGCCCGGAGGTGACGGCGGGACATCGGCCGCTGCCGACGAACGCAGCAGGTGCGAACGAAGTCTTCAACCGCGCTGCCGCCATGCTCGACGAGGTCTTCAGCTTCGGCAGGCCGCTGGGCATGAGCTATTGCCTCGGCACGGAAGCGCCGTTGACAATTCCGCAGGCGGTCGCGAAACGCCTGCGCCGGCGCGGCCTCGAACCGGCCGACCCCGAGACCATTGAACTGCTCTATCAGGGCATCTTCGAGCGCCTCGAGCGAGCGCACGGGGCAGAGTACTACTGGTTGTGGACGCCGGAGGACTGGACCTGGAGCGGCACGACCGATGCGCAGGTCGCGCGCACCCTCGAGGACATTCGCCTTGCCCAGGCGGCGCTCGAGCGTGTCGATGTTTCGATGCGGCTCGCGACGTGCGGCTGGGTGCTGGGGCCGGCGAGCAACCGCGCGCTCTTCGATGAGATGCTCCCCGAAGACATGCCGCTCAGTTGCATTAATCGCCAAGTCGGCTTCGACCCGGTCGAGCCGGCCTTCGCCGTGATCGAGGGGCGGCCGACGTGGGCGATTCCCTGGCTGGAAGACGATCCGGCGATGATCATCCCGCAGCTTTGGGCGGGGCGGATGCGCCGCGACGCCGCCGATGCATTGGCGTACGGTTGCGATGGCCTGATCGGCATTCATTGGCGCACGCGCGTGCTCGATCCGAGTGTCGGCGCCCTGGCGGCGGCGGCGTGGGAGCAGGAGGCATGGAAGCCGCACTTCGGTGATGACCCACCGCGCTACCTGCCGCGCTCGCGCGATGTGCATCGCGGCGGGGCGGTTGCTGATTACGCCGACAACGACATCAGCAGGACTGACACGGGGCGCATCTACCAGACCTGCCGCTGGAACGTCGACGGTTACAGCATCGACGTGCCGCCGGGGACGTACCGGGTGACGCTGAAGTTCTGCGAGGTGCACTATCGCGAGGCCGGCCGGCGCGTCTTCGGCGTGAAACTGCAGGGAGAACAGGTCGCGACCGGCCTTGACGTCTTCGCACGCGCCGGAGCGAATGCCGCCCTCGATCTCAGCTTCGACGACGTGCGGGTCGGCGCCGACGGAGTGGGCATCGAGTTCACGCGCGAGGTCGAGTATCCCTTCATCGCTGGCATCGAAGTCGTCGGCGAAGAGACGGTGCGTCGCATCAACTGCGGCGGCGCGGCGACTGGCGGCTTCGAGGCGGACCTGCCCGCGCACGGCTCGCATCCCGAACTGGACAATCGGCCGCGCGACCTGCCCTGCGCCGACTTCTATCGCGACTGGGCGCAGGCGCAATTCGGCCCGCACGCCGCGGCTGAACTCGCAGCGCTCTTCGCCGGGCTGGACGGCGGACCGGGGGCGTACCAGCACGGCAAGCTCACGCACCTGCCGCGCCCCTCCGACTGGCGGGCCGGGCCGGGCGGCATCGTGATCAATGCTGCGCCCTGGGAACAGGAGCGGCAGCGCTACGCCTTCATCGACGAGATAGAGGCGCTGCGGCCGCGCCTCCAGGGGCCTGCCAATCGCGAGCGCTTCGACTACTGGCTGAACACGTTCAAGTACCTGCGCGCCGTCGGTGAAGCGGGCTGCGTGCGCGGCGAACTCGACGCCATCGTGCAAGAGCTTGCAGCGCTCGAAGACCCGGCGGAGCGCGAGAGGCTGGCGCGCGAGCGGGCCCTGCCGGTGCGCGAGCGCCTGGCGCGCGTGTGGGAAACGCTCATGACGCTGCAGCTCGCGGTCGTTTCCACGCCCGGCGAGATGGGCACGATCGCCAATCTCGAGCAGCACGTGCGCACGCAGAACCAGTTTCTTTCAGCCCACGATGCGCAGCTCGCCGCCTGGCTCGGCGCCTCGCTGCCGGACAGCACCCAGCCGACGCGCGCCTATCTCGGCGAGCCGCGGCTCATCGTGCCGACCGCGCGAACGGTGGGGGAGGAGGGTGAGCGATTGCAAGTGCGCGCGATCGTGCTCGCGCGCGAGGCCGTGGAGAGCGTCACGCTGCGCTATCGGCACATCGGCAGGAATCCGTGGGTGCTCGTTGAGCCGGCCCGCGTCGCCAGGCGAACCTATGAGTTCGCGCTGCCGGCGCTCGGCCCGGACGGGCTTGAGTACGTAGTCGACGCGAGGCTCAAGGTCGGGGCTTCGCTCACCTGGCCGGCTGCGCGAGGCGGCGTGGGGCACACGGTCACCGCCATGCCGGCCCTGGAGTAACCGTTGCCGGGGCAAAAGGGAGCGGGCGCCGCGGCTGGCGGCTCATGCCGGGTCGCGCGGCTACCATGTGGATCGGTGTCCAGCCGTCGCTGCCAATTATCCCGGTGCTGCACATGCTGACCCTCCTGCACATCGCGGGCGGCGTGGCGCTGGTGCTCTACGGCATCCGGGTGCTGCGCAAGGGGCTCGACCGCCTCTTCGGCGCGCGCCTGGCGGCCTGGCTTGAGCGCCTCAGCACCAGCCGCTGGCGCGCTGCCGGGACGGGCCTGTTCATCTCCCTGCTCTCTCCCAGCAGTACGAGCATCACGCTGCTCGGCGTGCAACTGGTCAAGGGGCGGCTGCTGACGTTTCAACGCGTCCTGGCGGTGCTCCTCGGCGCGTCGATCGGCCTGACCATCGAACTCCAACTCATCTCGCTGCAGCTTTACGAGCAGGCGCCCGTCGCGATTCTCGTTGGCGTCATCCTCTTTCAGTTCACCCGCAACAACACCTCGCGCGGGATCGGCCAGGCGCTGCTCGGCCTCGGCTTCATCTTCCTGGCGGTGGGACTGATCAAGGAGGCGGCTGCGGGCGCGACGGGCAATCCGGATGTCGCCGACCTGGTTCGCATCCTGGCGCGCTATCCCTGGGGCTTGTTTCTGCTGGGTGCGGCACTGACGCTGGCCTTGCAGTCGAGCACCGCCGCCCTGAGCCTGGCGCTGGCCCTGGGCGCTTCGGGCGTGCTGGGGATGGACGTGGCGCTCCCCTACGCGCTTGGCGTTGACGTGGGGCTGGGGCTGACCACGTTCATCGTCGGGTATCCGGATCCGGATGCGCGGCGACTGGGCTTCGGCTACCTCGCCATGCGCTTCCTGCTGGCGCTCGTGCTCATGCTGCTCTTGCCGATCTATGGCGAGTTGATCATCGCTTCGGGCGACACGCCGGCCCGGCAACTGGCGAACGCGCATTCGCTCTTCAACGTGCTGCTTGCCGTCGTGTGGATTGCGCCGCTGCCGCTGGTCGTGGCGCTGCTGAAACGCGTGATTCCCGAGTCGGCGGGGGAGCAGGATCCGCATCGGGCGCTCTATCTCAACGAGACCTATCTCGACTCACCGCCGATCGTCTTCGGCCAGTCCATGCGCGAGATCATGCGCGTCGCCGACTACGTCGAGGAAATGCTGCGCGTCTCCTGGGCGGCGCTGCGCGACCGCGACCTTGAACTTTGCCACAAGATCCACGAACTGGATGACATCGTCGATGCGCTGGACAAGCAGATCAAGCGCTTCCTCGCCCGCGCCGGCCGCCAGGCGTTCGATGAGCGGCAGAGCCGCACCCAAATTCGCCACCTGCGCTTCATCAACATCCTGGAGACGATCGGCGACCTGGTGGACAAGAACCTGATCGAGCTGGCCCGCAAGCGCATCGAGAAGCAGCGCCACTTCTCGGATGCAGGCTTCGAGGAACTGCAGCAGGCGCACGAGATGGTCCTGGAGAACTTCCACATCGTCTGCTCCGCCTTCGCCACCGGCGACCAGGAGTTGGCGAAGAAACTCGTCCGCCACGAATCGCACCTTGTCGAACTCGACGCGGACCTGCGACGGCGGCACTTCGACCGCCTCATGCAGGGCGTGCACGAGACCATCGAGACCAGTTCGATCCACCTGGACGTGCTCACCTACCTCAAGGCGATCAACACCACGATCACCAGTGCCGCCCACCTGCTGCTGGATGAAGAGGGCCAGCGGGCACGCGAGTGAGGGGCGTATGCTGTCGCGGCCATCGCCCGGCCCGGTCCCGGGTGGACGCGGGCACGGTTTGTGCCGAAGATGTCCCGGGATCGGCCGCACGTGCGGTCGAGGAGAGGGTCGGCGCGTCCAGGACGCCACCCGCGGTTCACGGTCAGGGAAGGTGACAAGGCATGACCATCCAGACGTCGCTGAAGACCGGCTGGGTCATTCGAGCGGTGGTGATGATCGTTCTCGGCTACGGTTTCGCCGTCTGGGGCTATTACGACGCCACGATCGCCTATCCCAAGCGCGGGGAGACCTACGCCCGGGTGATGGAGGAGTCCTGGCTCAAGGCCTTGGGCCCCGACGTGTCCCGCGCCCCGATGCTCGTCGCCGACCCGCAGGCGGCGCTGGAGGGCCTGCGCACCCGTTTCCGCAACAAGGAGCGGATGAGTGAACCCGAGCAGTTGCAGTTCGAGTGGCTCAAGGCGCTGAACGTGCTCGGCAAGCTGGACGAAGCGCCCATGCGCGTCGCTGAGCCCGTCGCCCGCCGCGCTGAACTCGAGCAGCTCAACCAGCAACTCACCGGCCAGCCCAAGCCGCTCAACTCGTACGACATTCCTTCGCAATGGGTCATCGTGGCGGTGGGGTTGCTCGTGGGCACGTGGAGCCTGGTCGGCTTCATCCGGGCGTCGCGGCACAAGTTCGTCTACGACACGGAGTCGGGCTCGCTCACCATCGACGGGGAGACGATTCCCGCAGACCGCATGACCGACGTCGACAAGCGACGCTGGCAGAAGAAGTCAATCGCCTATCTGGTGACGACGGACGGCGAGCGCCTCAAACTCGACGACTGGATCTACGCTCGAACCGAGGACATCGTCGATCACATCGAGAAGCGACTGGGCAAGGTGGACGCGACCGAAGCGGAGACCGCTGAGCCCGAGCCCGCGGACGAAACCGCAGACGCTGGCTCGACGAGCGATGCCACCGACGCCGATAGGGACACTTCTCAGCCGCGGGACTAGGCCACGGCGATTGTTGCGCCATGAGAATGGACGGTCGCCGGGGGGACGGGCGAGGCGCAAACGGCGTCGACGCAGCCACATCCCCGAGTTGGGGTGATTCGCCACTTTCTTGTCTGTATCTGGCAGACACCAGATTGGCCGCAAAGCGATATTGCGATTGACATATCTGGATTCTCGGGTAGACTCTGGCTGTCACGCTGAACGGACGGGCCGGCCATCTCGGCGCATGCGGCACTTCCCGCGGTTTGCGTCGCCTTGCCAGGAGTCTTCCGCACTTCCGCGGAAACGAGGGGTCGGTCCTCTCCCGTAATGAAACCAGGAGGACACTATGAAACACGCCTTGCTTGCAGTTGTGGCATTGACCCTGGCGCCAGCCGCGGCTCACGCGCAGTGGAGCGAGAACTTCGACAGCTATCCCAACGGCACGGACCTGCACGGTGTAGGTGGGTGGCACGGTTGGGACGGCGCCGCCGGCGCCACCGCCTTTGTCACCGACGCTCAATCGCTCAGCAGCCCTCACTCTGTCGACATCAACGGCCCCAGCGACCTCGTCCACGAGTATGACGCCGCGGGAGGCCAGTGGACCTACATCGCCTGGCAGTACATCCCCGGCAGCTTCAGTGGCACCACCTACTTCATCATCAACAACTTGTACAACGATGGTGGGCCGTACAACTGGAGCATTCAGATCCCCTTTGACGCAACCTCCGGACTCATGACGGATGATTATTCCGGAGACCTCCAGCCGTTCATCACCGACCAATGGGTCGAAATTCGCGTCGAAATCGATCTCGACGCCGACTTCCGTGAGGTGTACTACAACGGCGCGCTCTTCAGCTCCTGGACATGGACGACCGACGTGGACTCGGTGCTTGAGATCGGCGCCGTCGATCTCTTCGCCAACGGCGCTTCAAGCGTGTACTACGACAATCTGTCGTTGGTGCCCGCCCCGACCGGCGCCCTCGTGTTGCTCGGTCTCGGCGCCACGCGCCGTCGCCGCTGATGAGAGGTCGGACCGGGCGTAGGCTCGGTCGCACGCAACTTGAAATGAGGCTGCGGGGCCGCTTGGAAAGGCGGCCCCGTTTTGTCACGCCGACCGGCCCTTACGTGCCACGCGGACATGGATGAACACGTCCGTTCCGGCAGCGGCAACCACTGCCGCAATTCTCGCACCGCAAAACGAGCGGGAATAAACGCGCGTTTGCGCTCGCTCATCCGGTAGAGCCTGCCGCCTCTCGACGCGGTGACCAGCAACCGGAGACTGATCATGCACGCGCGCTCTGCTTTTCTTGCCCTGCTCGCCGGGGTCACTCTCGCCACTCTCGCCACCCGAGCCGACGCCGAGCCGCGCTACGAGATTGTGGACCTCGGCCCGTTCGGCGGGACCTACAGCTACGCCGTCGCCGTCAACGAGCTCGGCGTGGTGGCGGGCACTTCGACCACGTTCAACGGGTTGCACGCGTATCTCTACCAGGATGGCGCGATGGTCGATCTCGGCACGCCGACCGATTTCAACCAGAGCGTCGCCCAGGGCCTCAATGACGCCGGCCAACTCATCAGCACCAGCGAAGGGCAGTACCAGGGCGAATTCGCCTACCTCTGGGAGCAGGGCGCGTGGACGCCGCTCGGCTCGCATGGCGATCTGCCGCACGCCCGCCCGACCGACATCGACGGGCAGGGCCGAATCGTCGGTTTCTCGTACGAACTCGGCGGAGACTATCGCGCCTTCCTGTGGGAGGACGGCGCGTTCGCCGATCTGCCCACGCTGGGAGACGACGCGCAGGCGCTGGCGATGAATGAGAGCGGGCTCATTGTGGGCCTGGCGCGGGATACGGGCGGCGATGCGCATCCGGTGTATTGGGATGATGCGGGCGTGCACGATCTCGGCTTTGCGCCTGGCGCCGATGCGGGGCGGGCCACCGACGTCAACGACAGCGGTCTCGTCTGCGGCTACTCGACGACCTTCATTCCGCCTTACTTTTTCTCAAGTCATCGCGCCTGCGTCTGGGAGAACGGCGTCCTCACGGCGCTTGACAATCCGTACGGCGGCGGCTGCGCAGCCACCGCCGTCAATAACCATGGCGCTGTCGTCGGTCACGTCACGAGCCTCACCGGTCCCAACGGCCCGGCGCTGCTGTGGGAGAACGGCTCCGCGCTGACGCTCAACGCACTGATCGAGCAGGGAACGGGCTGGGATCTGCTCGTCGCCAACGACATCAACGACAGCGGCATCATCGTGGGCTACGGCGAGGTGCCGAACGGCGATCTGCACGGATTCGTCCTGCTCCCCGTCACCCGCGCCGAAGACCTGACGGGCGACGGCTCCGTCGGCCAGGATGACCTCGGCGTGCTGCTGGCAGCGTACGGCGTTGACGATGGCGGCGACATCGACGACGACGGCGACACGGATCAAGCCGACCTCGGCGCGCTGCTGAGCGCCTTCGGTGGCGACTGCCCTTGACCCAACTCCCTCGTGTCACTTCAGCGTGAGAGAGACGGAGATTCATCCATGAATACTTGCCTGCGACTTCTCCTGGCCACGGCTGGTCTCGTCGGCGCGTTCGCCACGCCCCTGCGCGCAGAGACGGACGCCCCTGCCTACGAACTCGTCGATCTCGGCACGCTGGGCGGAGCCGAGAGTTACGCCTACGGCCTGAGCGCTGCGGCTCTGGTGGTCGGCAGCGCCTCCACCGACGCCGGCGACCGCCAGGCATTCCTCTTTCAGGATGGAGTGCTGATCGACCTCGGCGCGCCAGACGGCTTCGCTCGCGCCAATGTCGTCGCCGTCAACGACAGCGCCCATGTCGTCGGCACCGTCACCGACATCCATCAGGAGCAGTATGCATATTTGTGGGATGACGGCGTGTGGACGCCGCTCGGCTCGCATGGCGGCCTGCCCTACGCGACGGTGAGCGACATCGACGCCGCCGGCCGCGTCATCGGCTACTCCTTTGAGCTTGGTGGTGAGAAGCGAGCCTTTCTCTGGGACAACGGCGACTTCATCGACCTGCCCACGCTCGGGCTCGATAGCGAGGCGCACGGGTTCAGTGCGGGCGGCCTGATTGCGGGGTCTTCGCGCGACTCGTTTGATCGCGGGTACGCCGTCTACTGGGATGACGCCGGCATTCACAACCTCGGCTATGTGGACGATGCGGTGGGGAGCAAGGCGTACGACGTGAACGACGCCGGCGACGCCTGCGGCACGTGCACATTCTTCACCCCGCCGTATTTCAACCATTACCACGCCGCCGCCTGGATCTGCGGCGAGGCGACGCTGCTGGAGATTCCCTATGTCGGCAGCGCGCCGGGCACGGCTCGCGCCATCAACAACGCCGGGCAGATCGTCGGTTACGTCAAGTACAGCGGTCAGGATCCCGGTCCCGCCGTGCTCTGGAGCAGTGGCGAGGCGTATGACCTTGACGAGCTGATCGACCCGGATCTCGGCTGGCACCTGATGGTCGCCTTCGACATCAATGAAGCCGGCGCCATCGTGGGGTACGGCGAAACGCCCGGCGGCGACATTCACGCCTATCTGCTCGTGCCCGTCACTTGCGCCGAAGACCTGACGGGCGACGGGTTCGTCGGCCAGGATGACCTCGGCGTACTGCTGGCCGCGTACGGCGTTGACGATGGCGGCGACATCGACGGCGACGGCGACACGGATCAAGCCGACCTCGGCGCGCTGCTCGGCGCCTTCGGTGGCGACTGCCCATAGAGGATCAGTTTCTTCCCCAGGGCGCTCGCCCGCACGCTTGAGCGCCCGTACCTTCCTGCGCGCCGCCGCTTCCCCCGGGCGTCGGCGCCAGCGCTCGGCCGCGGACGCTTCCCCCGTCCGCGGCCGTTTCCTCTCAGTGTGCCGCCTGAGGCACGTCGAATGATCGGCGGCGCTTTCCCAACTACACTTCGTCCATGTACTGGGTCTGGGCCAGTCTGATTGCGCTCTTCGGCCTTGCCGGGCCGGTCCTCGCTTTTCTCGGCTTGCCCGGGGCGTGGGTGCTCATCGGCATCATGCTGCTGGGGCAACTGCACGAGCCGAACTACTTCAACTGGTGGACGATCGGCATCTGCGGAGTGCTGGCGCTGATCGGCGAGATCCTGGAGACCGGCGCCAGCGCCGTCGCCGTCAAGGTCGGCAAGGGAAGCAAACGCGGCATGTGGGGCGCGATCATCGGTGGCATCATCGGCGCTATCGCGGGCGCGCCCTTCGGCCTGGTCATCGGGGCGCTGGTGGGCGGCCTCATCGGCGCTGGCGTCGGCGCCACGCTCGCCGAGGCCGGCACCGGCATGGGCACGCGCGGAGCGCTGCGCGCCGGCGGGGCTGCGGCCGCCGGACGCTTCGCCGGGGCGCTCAGCAAGGCGCTCATCGCCTGCCTGATCTACCTGATCTGCCTCGTGGCCGTGTTCTGGCCGTAAGGTGGACAAGACCCGGGGCGGCGCCCGCAGACATGCGCCGCCCTCGCACGACCTGGAGGCGCGATGCAACTGACGATGTGTGTGTTGATCCTGTGCCTGGTGACCGGCGCGCTGGCGGGGATGGTGCAGGAGGCGACCCCGGCCGGCGACGCGGCTGTCGCCGGCGATTCACTCCTCGTGATGTCGTTCAACCTGCGCTACGACACTCCCGGTGATGGAGAGAATCGCTGGGAGCTGCGGCGCGACTTGGTGGCGCAGACGATCGCCGACACCGATGCGGATCTCGTCGGCGTGCAGGAGGCGTACAAGCATCAACTCGACGAACTGCTGGCGAAGCTGCCGCGCTATGCCTGCCTCGGCGTGGGGCGCGACGACGGCAAGGAGTCCGGCGAGTACAGCGCCATTCTCTATGATCGCGAGCGCTTCGAGGTCGAGGCGTCGGGGACGTTCTGGCTTTCCGACACGCCGAGCGAACCGGGCTCGAAGACCTGGGGCAACACGATTCCGCGCATCTGCACCTGGGCGCGGCTGCGCGAGGCGACCGGGGGGCGCACGCTGTGGATGTTCAACGCGCATCTCGATCACGCCAGCCAGCCGTCACGCCTCAAGAGCGTCGAACTGATCGCGCAGCGCGCGCAGGGCGCCCTGGCGGAGACGCCGGGTGCGAGCGAGGATGAGGCGCGCGAGCGCAAGGCAACGGGCCTGATCGTGACCGGCGACTTCAACGCGGGCGAGAAGAGCGAAGAAATGCAGCCGCTGCTCGCAGGGCGCGTGCAGGATCTCGTCGACACCCTTCGCGTGCTGCACCCGCACGCGGAGGCGGGAACGTTCAACGGCTTCGAGGGGAGGACCGGTGGCGAGAAAATCGATTATGTTCTTGCCAATCGCGCCTTCGACGTCGGAGAGGCGGCCATCGTCCGCGCAAGCCGCGACGGGCGGTACCCGTCGGATCACTTTCTCGTCACCGCGACGCTGCGCTGGCGCAGCGAAGCAGGCGGCGAATGACGGCGAAGCGGTTCTCCTAGCGCGCTCCCGTGGGTTGCTGCGGCAGTTCATCGTCGCCGCGGTTCGGCGCGGTGAGCACCTCGTGATCGACGATCTGCTGCAGCCCGCCGGTCCCGACCAGGAGCGTGAACTCTTCGCCCGGCTGCCACGACCACAGGCAGGGATAGTCGCCTGGATATCCCACCTGCGGCGCGAAGTGATACGCCAGCGGAATGCGGTTCTCGATCTCGCCGAAGTGCCCGAAGCCGTCCCAGCGGCGCGAGAGGTCCGGCGTGACGTTGGTCTGCTGGCGCGCGTCCTCGAGATTGACCGGCACCCAGATGTTCTCCCCGCGCACCGGGTCGTGCAGGCAGTACTCGAACCAGACGTGCAGCTTCTCCGTCTCGCTGTCGATGCCGATCACCGTGCGGGCGGGAATCTCGGCGATGCGCAAGGCCGCCACGATGGCGCAGGCGATGTCGACGTGCGTTCCCTGTTGCGCGGCGAACGCCGCGCGCGCGCCGGCCACGTCGAGGCCAAGGTAGTACGGCACATCGACGCGAAACTTGCGGATCGACGTGCCGTTCACGCGAATCGTCTCCAGCACCTTGCCGGTCAGCGCCTTGGCGACGAGATGTGGCGGCAGGCGCCACGCCTCCTCGCCGATCCACCCCTTCACCAGCCGCACCAGGTCCGGATCGCGCGCCTCGATGTACGGCGACGGCTGGAGGAACTGGTCGATCTCCGCCGGCCAATAGCTCCAAAAGGGACAGGCGAAGGCCCGCTCCTCGTGGAACGCGATGTCATACGTGCGCATCCAGCGGTGCAGGCGCACGTTGATGATCGTATCGCGGAACGGGCCGATTTCGGCCATGATGAGTTGTTCGGCGAGGACGGCGCCCGAGATGAACTGGAACGGCGCGCCATCGATCTCGCTCTGGTAGTAGAGATTGAGTTCGATCCGCTGCGGGTCGGCGTCGTGCGTCGCGCCCGTCTCAATGTGCGGCAGGTAGATGGTGAAGCTGCTGGCGCTGATCGGGCGAATCTCGCGCTCGATGTAGTCGCGCAGCGCCTCTTCCATCGACTCCTCGCGCAGGTACGGCGACGGCCGATAGGGGCGGGAGCGCTGCACGTCCGGTCGATTGCCGCCAAAGTAGATGAGCGTGCGCACCTCCCAGTCATGATGATCGATGCGTTCGACGATGGGAGGGGGCAGGTCGGCCTGGTCGTCGGCGGGCGGGGGCGCGGCCAGAACCGTGCAGACGCTGAGAGCCAGTGTTGCGTTAAGAACCATGTTGATCCCTCCGGGAGAGGCGCTCCACGCTACCACCGCGCCGGCCGGCAGGCCAACTCAATCACCGTCACTTCCCCCGTTTGGGCGTGCGGTAGATCTGCCAGGTGAGGAACTGCTCGGCGGGCTGGGCTGCCGGGCGCGGATCGAAGCCCCACAGCGCGGGCGGGCCGGCGTTCTGCACAGCCGTCGGCGGGTGGAAGTGGTAGGCGAGGGGAACCAGAAAGTCGTAGTCATCCATCTCCGCGAAGTCCGGCCAGGGGCGATCGATGGCGGGGGCGCGGCTGGAGCGCTTCCGCAGTTCGATGAAGTCGATGGGCAGCCAGACGCCTTCCTGGCGCTCATCGTCGTAGAGATAGAACTCCGTCCAGACCCTGAATTCCTTCTCGTTCGCGTCCATGCCGATGACCGCGCGCGCGGGGACTCCCGCGGCCCGCAGGGCGGCGACATGAAAGCAGATGATGTCGTTGTCCGTCCCGCGCTTCGTCTGCAGCACCTGCGACGAGCCGGTGAGATCGAAGCCGGCGAAGCGGCCGAGATCGTCGTTCACCCAGTCCTTGCCGTTCGGCTGGACGTACTCGATGACCCGGCCGGTGATCGCCTTGGCGGCGAGGTACGGCGGGACGGAGCGAACATTGTCGTTCGTCCAGTTCTTCACCAGTTTCTGCAGGTCGGGATTGTCCGACTCGATGAACATCTGAGGCTTGAGCGCCTCCTGCGCCAACTGGGGCCACTTCTCCGGCCAGGGAAGCTGCTGCGCGATGTCCTGGCGCACGGCGATGTCGTAGCAGGTGATGTTCTGCTTGATCTCAAAGGAGAACTCGTAGCCCTGGAATTCGCTGATGGTCCACGTCGCCAGGCTCGTGCCGATCGGATGGCCGGCGTTCAGCTTGAATTCAGCAGGCACGGCGCGATCGTCGAGGCGAAAGTCGAGCGAGAGTGCTTCGACATCGGTGAGATGGCCCGTGCTCTCGGGAAGGACCGGGAAGACGATCGGCGTGTTCTGCAGGTTGAAGACGGAGACGTCGATCTCGCGATCCTGGTCGCCGGGCATGCGCTCCTGGCGATGGCGGCGGACGTTGACTTCGATCTCGACGGTCCATTCGCGCTCATCGGTGCGCTCCACGATCGGCGGTGCGGCGAGCAGACAACTGAGCAGCAACGGGGCGAGCGGGATCATGGGTGTGTCTCCGAGTCGTGGCGGGCCGCAGCGGCGACGAGCGCCGGCGCGCAGAGGTGCGGGCAATTCAGCATACACGGGGGCTGGCGCCCGGGCGGGTGCGGCGAGAGCGGCGCTTTGTCGCCCTGACTATTCGCGGCGACCAGGGGCAGGTTGCGGGCCCTCCCCTGGGGCCGAAACAAAAAAACAGGCCGGACGCGAGTCTAGCTCGCAGTCCGGCCCTTCCGGGGGCTTGTTCGATCTACCCAATGGTACCCCCCTCCGCGCTCGAGGCAACTTCTTTCGCGCAGATAATGTTCAGTTTCCCAGTCGCTATGTCAGCGACGATTGCATACCCGAGGTGTCGCCTGCGCCGTGCTCGTATATTCCGCTGTGAATATGTCGCGCGGCTTCCCGGCGGAGAGCTTCAAGTCCGTATCCAGCCGCCGTTTGCGCCTTCTCCATTTCCAACTGCGGACAGGTTAGGATGCGTGCTTTGGCCGCGGCACACCAGGTCACTTGAGTAAAAGGAGCGCACGCGTGTTTCAGCATCTGGCCGGTCTGGATGGCATCGCCCGCATCGACCCCTCCGTCGAGACCCGTTCGATCAGCGCGGAAAACCCCGACGGCAGGCGCGGGGGCGGGGGGCGCGCGGAACTTGGCCAGGATGAACACTGCAGCGACGCCGCCGCGCAGCTCGGCCGCGGCTGGAAGGTTCGCCCCTGCCTGACACTGCCTGCGCGCTCCACGACAACGATCGTTGACATCGATGGTCCGGGCGTGGTGCGTCACATCTGGATCACCGTGGATCCGCGCTTCCTGCGCCAGCTCGTCCTGCGCGTCTACTACGACCGGCAGCAGCAGCCCGCCATCGAGTGCCCGCTCGGCGACTTCTTCGCCAACGGCGTCGACGGACTGGCGCTCATCAACTCCCTCCCCGTCGCGGTCAACCCGCGCGGCGGCATGAACAGCTACTGGCCCATGCCCTTCCGCAAACACCTGCGCTTTGACATTACCAGCGACCTCGACCAGCCGCTGGAAGGCTTCTTCTATCAGCTCACCTACACGCTCGAAGAGGCGCCCGATGACGCCGGCTACCTGCACGCCCAGTGGCGGCGGGCGATGACCACGCGC
>CAZZPX010000009.1:16777-19940 GCA_964655955.1 uncultured Phycisphaerales bacterium
CTGGAGCGGGACGCCTCACGACGTGGCCGGTAGGCGTCGAGCCGTTCCAGCGCGGCCATGCTCATGGTCCTGCTCATGGGCATGGTCATGGCGCGGAGGAGGTGCCGCTGCCCCGGCCGCGCGATCAGCTTACCACGCGCGAGCATCCCGAACACACGATCCTCGACGGCGTGCGCGGACAGGGGCAGTACGTCGGCACGTATCTCGTGTGGAACCAGTTCTCCAACGAGTGGTGGGGCGAGGGTGAGATCAAGTTCTTCCTCGACGGCGATCGCGAACACCCCACGATCTGCGGCACAGGGACGGAAGACTACTTCGGCGGCGCGTGGGGATTCCGCAAGGCAGTCAATCCCGAGACATCCGGCCCCGAAACCTACTCCACGCCCTTCCTGGGATATCCCCAGGCGCGGATCGGCGGCGAACGCGTGCCGACGCACGGGCTGTACCGCTGGCATGTCCCCGACCCGATTCACTTCCGCGAGGAACTGCGGGTGACGATCCAGGCGCTGGGGTGGTATCCGACGCGGAAGTATCAGCCGCTCACGGACGACATCGCCTCGACGGCATACTGGTACCAGCACCTGCCCACGGCGCCGTATCCACAATTGCCCGGCCGCGACGCGCGCCTGCCGCGCTGAGCATGGTTCACCTGACATGGGGACTGAAGTCCCCATGCCCGGCACAGGCTCCATAGATCGTGCTACATTTGTCGCCGATGCGTGCACAGCGTTCCACGAGCGCTTGGCTGTTTCTCGCCTTTCCCCTGGGCGTCATCGCGATCTTCGTAGCGCTGCCGACGCTGTTCGGCGTAGGGCTGAGTTTCTTCGAGTGGACGGGGAGCGGCCTGCCGCGCTTCATCGGGCTGCAGAACTACCGCGACATGCTCGCTGCGGGCGCGTTCTGGCCCGCGCTGCGCAACACGCTCATCTTCACCGTCGCCACCGTGCCCATCACGGTCGTGCTGGCGTTTCTCTTCGCCGCGGCGCTGAGCGCGCCGTGGTTTCGCGGGCGGACGCTCCTGCGCACGATCTTCTTCCTGCCCACGATCATCTCGATCGTCGCGATCGGCTTCATCTGGCGCTGGGTGCTCGATTCCTCGCCGAGCGGCCTGTTCAATCACCTGCTGGTGTCGGCGGGCGTGCCGCGCGAGGTGCTGCCCGACTGGCTGGGCAACAGCGCCTGGGGGCTGACCACGATCATCGCCATCTCGATCTGGCGGCAGCTTGGTTTCTGCATCGTCCTGTATCTCGCGGCCCTGACCAGCGTGCCCCGTTCGCTCTACGACGCCGCCGCCGTCGACGGCGCGGGCGGCTGGCAGACGCTGTGGAACGTCACCTGGCCGGGCGTGCGGCCCATGACCGTCTTCCTCGTGATCACCGGCACGATCACGGCCCTGCAGGTCTTCGACATCGTGCTGCTCATGATCGGCAAGGCCCAGCAGAGCGGCACGGACGTCTTGAACCTCTACCTGTACCGCGAATTCACCGCCAACCGCCTCGGCTTCGCGGCGACGATCGGCGTCGTCGTGCTACTGCTCACCGTCGCCATCACGCTGGCGCAGGTGTGGACCATGCGCGAGCGCCGCGGGAGAAGCGCCTGATGCAGAGGTGGAATCGCCCAGCCTGGTTCGCGCGGCTCGTGCTGCACGTCATCGTGTACCTGGTCGCGCTGACGATGCTCCTCCCCTTCGCCTGGATGGTGTCGACATCGCTGAAAACCAATGCCGAAGCGATCGACCCGGAGGTGAAGCTCCTTCCCGCCGGCTCACTTCTCGACTGGCAGTGGGGAAACTATGCCGAGGCGTGGCGCACGGCGAACCTTGGCGATTTCTATCGCAACAGCATCGTCGTCGCCGCCGTGATCACGCTCCTCGCCGGGGCGCACAACGCGCTCGCCGGCTTCGCCTTCGCCAAGCTGCGCTTCGCGGGCAGGCGCATTACCTTCGCGCTGCTGCTCGCGAGCATGATGCTGCCCTACCAGGTGTATTTCATCTTCGCCTACATCATCTGCGGGTGGCTGGGGTACATCGACAACTTCCAGGCGCTGATCGTGCCCTTCCTTGCCAGCGCCTTCGGCATGTTCTACATGCGGCAAACGATCGTCTCCATTCCCGACGACCTCATCGACGCCGCCCGCATCGACGGCTTCAGCGACTTCGACATCTTCCTCTTCATCATCACGCCGGCGGTCAAGCCCGCCATCGCGGCCCTGGCGATCTTCACCTTCATGAACTCCTGGAACAACTTCTTCTGGCCGCTCATCGTCATCGACTCCAACGAGATGTACACGCTACCCCTCGCCGTGCGGGCCCTCGCCGGGCAGTACTACACCGATTCCTGGCCGGTGCAGATGGCGGCGGCGACGATCATCACGCTTCCCATCATCGTCGTCTTCCTCATCTTCCAGCGTGCCTTCGTGCAGGGCATCACGCTCACCGGCGTCAAGGGATAGCATGCGCTCGAGCAGAATCGTCATCCTGCTGCTCGTCCTCGCCAGCCTGGCGGTGCTCCTCCCGCCGCGCGCCTTGAGCCTCGACGAGCGCACGCTGACCATGGCTGTGTGGGGCATGCCCTTCGAGGACCTGCTCTTCAAGGAGAGGTACGCCCGGGGGTTCGAGGATCTGAATCCCGGCTGGACCGTGCGCTACCAGCGGCACGCGGACATCTTCGACAAGTACAACGCCTGGCACGTGCAGAAGCGCGGGGCGGATGTCATGCGCATCGGCATCGACTACTACGACGCCTTCGTCGAGAAAGGAATGCTCGCGCCGCTGCGCGGCTTCATCGACGATCCACAGGTCGGCCTGACGCCGGAGGAGGTTCGCGATTACTTCCCGGAGATCTGGGAGGCGCTGCAGCGCGAAGGGGGCGAGATCTTCGCCCTGCCCTCCGACAACGCGCAGTACGGGGTGTACTACAACCGCGCGCTCTTCGATGCCTACAACGCCGCGCATCCCGACGCGCCGCTGGAGTATCCGCACGCCGACTGGACCTGGGACGACTTCTCCCGCGCCGCCGAGGCACTGACCTTCAAGAACGATCGCGGCGAGACGATCCAGTACGGCGTGATGTTTGATCTGTGGGCCTGGCCCTTCATGGCCTTCAACGCCCAGGCCGGAGGCGAACTCTGGGATGCAGCGGGCACGACGACGCTCATCAACCAG
>CAZZPX010000010.1:0-18765 GCA_964655955.1 uncultured Phycisphaerales bacterium
ACCAGGGGACGATGATCGGCGTGACGGTCTGGATGATCGGGGGCAGGTCAGCCACCTTGAGCATGATCGGGCCCAGAGTCCCCTCCACCTGGTGCGTTGGGGAGTTGCCGCAATGCTCGTCGCCGATGTCGAGTACGCTGAGCACGCCGCTGAGCGCGCCGGCGTGTGATCCCGCGGAGCAGACCGAGCGGAGGCTCGGCGGATTCGTTGCGCCGTCCAGCATGTACAGCGTCAGCGTTGTCGAGGTGCAGTGTACGAGCAGGCACAGCATGCCCTGATAGCGCGCGATGCCGGGGTAGACGGCTTCGCTCCAGACGCCATCGCTGCAAACGCGGCAGGCGATTCTCCGTGGGCCGTTGGATCGATCCAGGTCAAGGTGGATGGAGTTGGAGGCGTCGGTGCGGCTGGTGGCGAGGCTGATCAGCCTGGAGCAGTGGCCCGGCGTGTCCGGCCAGTTGGCGCAGCAGCGATAGAGCAGCAGGAATTCGTCGTTGATGAGGCCGGCGAGGCCCTCCGTCGCGGACAGCTTCCAGCCGTTCGCGTCCTCCGTGAACTCGAAGCAGGTGCGAGGTTTCTCCTGTAACGACCGGCCGCCAACAAGCCCCGCAGCGGGGCTCAGCGGCGCGGGACTCACGCCGTTGCCGCTGCCTGGATCCTGTCCGAATGTTGCCGCCGCCAGCGCGCAGCAAAGCGCGCACCCGACGAGGGACCACAGCACACGAGTCATCGACGGTTCCTCCCTTCGTTGCAGCCGCTCCACTCAGCCAGGCAGAGGCGCCCAGCGCTGAGCGATCGCGAACTGCAGCCCGGAAGCGTGCGGCGGGCGGCTCATCTCACCTCAGCGCACGCAACGCAACAACCTCCTCTCGCTCACCGTGGGGCGAGAGGCTGCCCTGTTCTCTTGTGGCGCCGTCCCCAGGTACACAACTCGTCAAGGAGTGGCGGATCGGCCTCGCAAGCAGATGCGGATAGTCTGCCCCGGCTTTCGTGCCGTGCCAGCCGAATTCTCACAAAAGCATCAGCAAAATGCTGGCCCCACGCGACCCGGGGGGACGGATCCGTTCCCGAGAAGTCTGGCAGGCCGGCTCGGGCGCTTGTTCCGACTCACTCCACCGGGTCAGGGCGTGCTGCCCGCAGCCCCTCTGCGACCGCCCAGGCCGGTCGGGCGCCACAAGCCCGTGCAAGCCTGTCAAGCTGCGCCAGTTACGCCCACCGCACAGCCGACGCGTGCTTCTCGTACAATGCGGCGCGAGCCGAAGGGCTGATTCCACGCCCGCTGGAGGAGTAACGATGACCAAGTTGAGCGAGAGCCAAGTCGCGGACAAGCTGACCGACCTGGAGGGGTGGTCCGACCTGAACGGCTCGATCCAGCGGACCTACAGCTTTGACGACTTCCCAGCCGCCATCGACTTCGTCAACGCCATCGCCCGTCGCGCGGAAGAGGTGCAGCATCATCCCGACATCCTCGTGCGCTACAACAAGGTCACGCTGACGCTGAGCACGCACGACGCTGGGGGCGTGACCGGCAAGGACTTCGACTTCGCCAAGAGCGCTGACAGGATCGTGGGCGGATAACGGCGCGCTCCTCGAACTACAAATCACCCATGCCGCGGCAGAGCGAGTCTGCAAGCGCCGCCGCGGGTCTTCGCGCGTTGTCGCATCGGCGACGCCAGCGCCCGCAAGACGCTCCCCCGCATTCCCTCACTGCCTCATTTCCTTTCGCCTAACGCACTCCCGCCAGGTGCAGCAGCTTGCGCGGCGATTCGCTCTGGCCGGTGCGGGCGCTCAGCACCGCCGCCTCGCACATTGCCAGGATCGCTGCGTGATTCGTGGACGGATCAAGCACCGCCGCCTGGTCGAGCAGCCGCTGCAGATGCACCGCGATGAGGTCGACGAGCGTCTCGACGCCGGGCGCATTGGCCTCGTCGAGCACCTCGCCCGTCGGGCCGATCCACTCCGCCGAGCGATCGTCGAGGCGCAGGCAGCCGCCCTCGCCGAGCACCGTCACGCCGCGCGACCACTTCCCGGCGAGATCGCTGATCGCCAGGCAGGCCGCCCGGTTCTCGGGGAAGCGCAGGTTGGCGGTGAGATGGCCGGTGATTCCCGCCAGGCGCTCCGGCACCGCTCCGCCAGGTACGCCCGCCATGGCTGCATCGATCAACTCCGGCTGGCCGCAGAGGCGATGGATCACATCCATGCCGCTATACAGCCGGGCCGCGAGCGACCCTTCGCCCGGCCCGGCACGAAAGCTGACATTGACGCAGCGAACCTCGCCGAACGTCGGCAACATCGCTTCCCCCGCGCGAACGCCCGGGGCGCGGCGCATCATCGGGACCAGTTCGACGGCCCCGCGTTCGAGGTCCAGAGCCGCGTCCCGCAGTGAGCCGGGGATCGGCTCCATGCCGGCGATCCTGGTTCCGGCGCGGGCGAGGAGGCGCAACTGCTCCGCTGCGGGCTCGTCCAGACCCGTGGGATCGGCGAGAAAGACCAGGTCACAGGCAGCGCCGCTCAGCCCCGCACGCAGGTCGTCGATCGTCGCCTCCGCCCCCAGGACCGCCGCCGCGGCGCTGCTCTGGCCGGCCGTGCCACTGCCAGCGGCGACGACGCGCAGCCCCGCCTTGGCGAAGGCGTCGCGCAGCAGCGGGCCTTGCGATGGATGCAGCCAGCAGAGAACGGTCGCGTCAGCCATGCCACCAGAGTACCCGAGCCGGGCCGATCCAGCCCGCGATGATGCCGTGAGGGATAGAATAGAGGTACAACGTGCGGATGCGGCGATCGCGCCCGGCGGGCTTTGCCCCAAGCCTGCTCGACCGGGTGAGGAAAGTCCGAGCACGGAAGGACACGGTGATGGGTAACACCCACCGGCTCGCCGGTTGCGAGTCAGGGAAAGTGCCACAGAAAACACACCGCCGATGGTCCCGCATCGGGACACAGGCAAGGTTGAAATGGTGCGGTAAGAGCGCACCGCTCGCCTGGTGACAGGCGAGGCAGGGCAAACCCCGCCGCGTGCAAGCTCAAGCAGTTCCCGCTCACCTCTGGTGAGAGGCGTGGTCCGCGCCAAAGGGAACGGGTCGAGCGCTTCAGGTCGTCGGCAACGGCGGCCGCAGAGAAATGATCGCCCGCGGCGGCGCGTCGCAAGAGGTTTCGCCGCGAACAGAACTCGGCTTACGATCCGCACGCAACCGAACCCGGGCGCTGAGAAGCGCTCGGGTTTTTTGGACTGCTTGGTGATTCTGCGGAATCGGTCGCCGGATGCGGAGAGAAGGCGATTGCTGTGTTGCGAACCCGCTGTATTGCCCGCAGCGGTCGCCCGGTGTTGCTTCGCCTATCATGGCGCATCATGTCAATGACACCCGCGAAGATGTACTGCCTCGACTGCGATTATCCGCTCGACCAGCTCAGCAGCGATCGCTGCCCGGAGTGCGGGCGCGAGTTCAATCCCGATGATCCGTCGACATTCCGCGTGCGGCTGAGCAGGCCGGAGGTCGTCTACTCAGCGCGCAATCAGATGCAGGCTCACTTCCTGCGAGACATTCTCGTGGGCGAGGGAATCCTCAGTGAAGTGCGCAACGAGTCGCCGGCGTTCTCCGGCGTCGGGGCCTACCAGATTCGCGTGGCGAGCGAGGATGCGCATCTGGCAAAGGAGATCCTTCAGGGTGTCGAGGAACTGCCGACCGGCGATCACCCGGGCGAGGTGTGGAGGTGCCCCAACTGCGGCGAAGAGGTCGACGCGCACTTCCAGATCTGCTGGCACTGCCAGACGGAACGCCCGGCCACCGCGGACGCGGAAGGAGACCTGCGCCCGGGCGACCATCTGCCGGACATGGACGAGCGGAAGTAAGCAAGCCGGGACAGGTACGGTTGTCAGAAAACCGTACCTGTCCCGATTGTCCGCCGATTATCGGGGCGGTTCGCTGCGGCGGCGGGCTCAGCAGCCTTCGCCGTACTCCGCGAGCAGTTCACCCAGATCCGCCTGATCGGTGTCGCCGTCGCCGTCGATGTCGCCGGGGCAGTCGCCGCCGCTGCAGTTCCAGTCGCCGAGCAGTTCACCCAGGTCCGCCTGGTCGACGCAGCCGTCGCCGTTCAGATCGCCGGGAAGCGCCAGCGTCAGGCACACATCTCCGCCCCACATCGAGGTTGAGACGCCGCCCCATTGATTCTCGCGCCGGTAGGCGCCGCCCGCGGAGAAGACGCCCGCGACATCCGGGTCTTCCGCGGCGCTGGAGTACAGCGAGTAATTCTTCGTGCCGGGCAGCGTCGCGCCGATCTCACCTTCCTTCACGATGGCGTGCCCCTGCGTCGTGCCCGCCGGATCCCCGACGAGCCTGTACGCGCTGCCCACCGCGTGCATCTCATCCGCGGCGGAGCGGCAATAGGCGAAGGCGACATTGCCCTGGGCGTCGACAGCGAGATCGGGATTCCACGTGTGCACGTGCGGCCCGGGATCGAGCACGCCGTGCTGCACGATTTCGGGCAGTTCGCCGGATACGGGCCAGCCGTTCATGTCGATCTCGTACCAGATGGCGAGGGCCCGGCTCTCGCCCACCGGCCGACCGTGATGCGTCACCCAGAGCGAGCCGTCGCGATAGACAGCGCGGTGTACGCGGCTGTCGTTGCTGTTGATGCCGTCGGGAATGTCGAGACTGGGAATGATGAACGGCCCGTGGTCAAACTCGGGCAACTCCAGGAAATGGACATCGGTTGTCGGCGAGGAGAGCGGGTCGCGAATGGCCATGAGTTGCAGTTTCGACTCGCCGATGAGCGAACCGAACGTCGTGGCGAGGTATTGCGCGGGGGCGTCTACATCAAATGTCTTGGCGGCGGCGAAGGCGACGGGCAGTTCGCTGGTCAAAAACACGCTGGCCAGCGGCGGGTCGCCCGCGAGCAGGGCCGCCCGATCGAAGATGAGCATCCAGCTCGAATCGTCGTAGGGATTGCCCGCGAAATTGTCCCAGGGGACGTAGAAAGCTTCCTCGTCAAAGCCAAGCTGCATGTTGGAGGGGTAGCTGGCATAGTAGTAGGGCGCGAGCAGCGGACTGATGTTGATGTATCTGCCGACCCAGTCTCCATGCGGGTCGTCATCGTCGCTCGCGGCGATGCCGATGTACGTCCCGGGCGAGCTGTCGCCGCCATCCGCGGAGCCGTAGGTGTCGCCACCCGTGATGACGAAACGGCGGCTGTCGGGGTCGAAGACGGCCTTGGGTTCGTAGAGATCGCCCGAGCCGGGAAAGATTCCAGTCGGTGCGTTGAGGCGCTGGTCGAAGACAACTTCGCCCCCGCGCGTCAAGTAGCGGATGTCGCCATGCCGCAGCGCCACGACGTAGTCGGGGCCGAGGGCATGGGTGAAGGCGGCGGGGATGAAACCGCCCGAATCGTCCCAGATCTGGTAGTCGGTGCAGTCCGAGGCCGCGGCGGCAGAGCAGGTCGCAATGGCAGCGAGCCCTGCAAGCGATTGTGTGCGGAGCCTGCGAGCGGTTTCTTCCAACGCGACGCAGATGCTCGTGAGGTTCATGTCCATCCTCCTGAAGGGAGTCCGACCGGTGCAGTCCGCCGCCGGTGAGTCGCGTGCGGCACGCCCGGCGTCTGCACCCGGGCAGTTCGGCGGTGTCGGCCCGGTCCAGCTTCCCGCAACCAGGTATACCGTCAAGGCGCGATGGATATTCCCTGCTCTTGCAGGAGCGTCGCGAACAGGAGAAGACGGGATGCGGCGTCAGCAACCCTCGCCGTAGTGCGAGAGCAGTGTGCCGAGATCGGATTGATCCGTGTCGCCGTCGCCGTCGATGTCGCCGCCGTCGTTCTGGTTGTAGGCGGCGAGCAGAATGCCCAGGTCCGACTGGTTCACGCAGCCGTCGCAGTTGAAGTCGCCGGGGATGGCGACGCCGGTGACGTGCACGATGACCGCGTGGGGGGTGTATTCGATCTCGTACATCCCGTCGCAGTCCTGCAGGCGCAGCCAGCCGCTGATTGTGCCGGTGGCGGTGAGAATGGTGAAGGAATCACCGACCAGCGGCGTGAAGCCGTCGACGGGCGTGAGCGTGAGGTGTCCGCCGAGTGCAGCGTTGCCGGTGATCTCGAGGACGTCGCAGTCGTCGGGGCCCGTGCCGCGGAGTTCGACGTCGAGGCAGCCGCTCGCGGACTGCGTGAGGCTGCCGGCGACGGCGAGTGAGCCGACGGTTTCGCCGGGCTCAATATGTCCGCCGGTGTTGTTCACGGCGCCGCTGATGGTTCCCGTGCCGGTGAGCGTGCCGCCCTGGAGCAGCAGCGAGCCGTTGACGACGGTGAGCGTGCCGTCCACGGTCGTCGAGCCAGCCGTCTGCGTGTAATTCTGATTGCGGTACAGGCTGGAGCCGCCGTCGACGGTGACCTCGCCGGAGGTGGTGAAAGGCCCGTACTCGATGCGCATGCCCGCCGCGCCGGTGGCTCGCATCACGCCGCGATTGTCGAGGCCGGTGCCGCTGTCGGCCGGGTCGAAGCTGAGTTGCTGTGTGTCGTGATCGGCGATGATGGCGCCGTCGTTGATGATGTCGAGCGAGTTCTCGCCGAGGTAGAGGTAGCCGCCGCGGATGGTGTTGTCGAGATTGTGCAGGACGGCGTGTCCGTAGATCTCGCTGACGCGGTTGGGTCCGTTGCCGGTGGCGACGATCTCGCCGCCGCCCGTGAGCGTGACCACATCATAGTCCGTTACCGGACGGTAGCGCAGATACACGTTGCTGCCCGATGAATCCATGAGGATTGTGCCCGTATTGTTGATCTCTCCTGGTCCGTAGGTGCGCAGCTCCCAGTTGTTCACGATGCGGAAGGTGCCTTCGATGGTGGGGGTGTAACCGGTGCTGAGGTCGAGATAGGAAGCGCCGTAGGCGGCCTGCACCTCGCCGCCGTTCACGCCGCGCAGAATGCCGCCGTGGATCTGGGCGTTGGCGTGGAGCCGGACAGCCCAGCCGTTGAGGCCTTCGATGACGCCGCCGTCGTTGCCGTAGTGGCCATCGAGCAGATTGACGTTGCCGCCGTCGGCACGGATCGTGCCGGTGTTGGTGAAGCCGAACTGGTAGCCGTCGGGCGGGTCGAACTCGATGGTGCCGCCGGAGTCGGAAACGATCACGCCGTCGTTGATGATTTCCAGGGCGTTCTGGCCGAGGTAGAGGTAGCCGCCGCGGATGGTGTTGTCGAGGTTGTGCAGGATCGCGTGTCCGTAGATCTCGCTGACGCGGTTGGGACCGTTGCCGGTCGCGACGATCTCGCCGCCCCCAGTCAGCGTGACGACGTCATTGTCGGTCACCGGATGACAGCGGAGATAGACGTTGCTTCCCACCGAATCCATGAAGATCGTGCCGGTGTTGTTGACCACCCCTGGTCCGTAGGTGCGCAGCTCCCAGTTGTTCACGATGCGGAAGGTGCCTTCGATGGTGGGGGTGTAACCGGTGCTGAGGTCGAGATAGGAAGCGCCGTAGGCGGCCTGCACCTCGCCGCCGTTCACGCCGCGCAGAATGCCGCCGTGGATCTGGGCGTTGGCGTGGAGCCGGACAGCCCAGCCGTTGAGGCCTTCGATGACGCCGCCGTCGTTGCCGTAGTGGCCATCGAGCAGATTGACGTTGCCGCCGTCGGCACGGATCGTGCCGGTGTTGGTGAAGCCGAACTGGTAGCCGTCGGGCGGGTCGAACTCGATGGTGCCGCCGGAGTCGGAAACGATCACGCCGTCGTTGATGATTTCCAGGGCGTTCTGGCCGAGGTAGAGGTAGCCGCCGCGGATGGTGTTGTCGAGGTTGTGCAGGATCGCGTGTCCGTAGATCTCGCTGACGCGGTTGGGACCGTTGCCGGTCGCGACGATCTCGCCGCCTCCGGTGAGGTTGAAGACGTTGTTGTCTACCAGCGGGTGGAAGCGAAGGTAGGTGTTGCTCCCCACGGAGTCGAGCAGCAGCGAGCCGGCGTTGTTCAGGGTCGACGTGCCGTCATAGGCATGCAAGCGCAGCTCGTAGTTGTTCATGACCGTGAGCGAGTCCCCTGCGTCGATGCGCACGTTGTGGACCGTGGTCCACGTGTCCAGATAGACGTGCACGTCAGCGCCGGCGTCGTTGTTGATCCACGCGTCGAAGTTGCCGTTGGGCACGCCGGCGTCCCAGTTGGCGACATTGTTCCAGTACCCGCCGTCGGGGCCGATGTAGGTGGTCACGGTGCCGCGCCTGCCGGCGTCGGCCCCGGGAGTCAAGACAAGCGTCGCCACGCCGGCCACGGCCAGCGCATGTTGCATCTTCGCCATCATGGCTTCGTCTCCAAAAGAATGAGATAAAGGCATCGCGGCGGCGCGGCTGCGATGTCAAGTAGAGTCAGGTGTTCAAATAATGACCCGGAAGATCAGCGGGGCAAGCGAATTGGCGATACTTTCCACCTGAAAAGGCGGAAACCTCGGGAAGTGGGGGGCGATGGCGCCCGCCGCCAGTGCCGCCACGCCGCCGCCGATGCCACGGAGGGGGCCGGCCGTGCGGCCGACCCCGCTCACGTCCCTCAGCACCCCTGCCCGTAGTTCCCGAGCAGTGTGCCGAGATCGGATTGATCCGTATCGCCGTCGCCGTCGATGTCGCCGCCGCCATCGACGCCGTACGAGGCGAGCAGTTCGCCGAGATCCGCCTGGTCGACGCAGCCGTCGCCGTTCAGGTCGCCGGGGATCCCCATGCCGTTCACGACACCCCAGATCTCCACGTCATCGATGTTCCAGCCGCAGGCGCCGCCGAGATAGGTCGGGCCGATGGTCCATTGGATGTAGACCGTCGGCTTGTCGTCGACGTAGGGGGAGAGGTCGTACTCCACCAACTGCCAGTCGCTGTCGTAGATCTCATCCTCGTTGAACCACTTGTAGTAGTAGAAGTTCACGCCGTCCGTGCTCAGACGGATGTAGACGTTGTCCGGCTGATCGCGCACGCCGAGCCAGCGCTGGAAGCGCAGCGTCACATGGCTCAGGTTCGAGCAGTCGAGGGCGCCCGTCGTCAGATTGAGTTCCCACAGGCCGCCCGGGTAGTCGCCGTTCAGGTTGTAGCCGTAAACGTTGTCGCCGGTGTAGCCGCTCGTCGGGTCGGGTGAACCATGTGCGCCGCCCTGGCCGGTGGGCTGGCCGAACGCCCAGGCGCCTTCGGTTTGCCATCCCGGATCGCTGTCAAGGGGGAACGAGTAGATGAGTTGGGGCAGTCCCACCTCGAGCGTGACCTCTCGGCTGCGATCGCCGTGATGATCGGTTAGATTCGTGAAGGAAACGACATCGTGGTAGTCGCCGTTGACCAGAGCGTTGGCGTTGCCGTTGACGCGGACCGTGACGTCGACGCTCTGCCCCGCCGCGATGAAGCCGGATCCGTTCTCGATGCTGATCCAGTCGGCGTTCTTCGTGACGCTGTACTCGATCTCCGCGTCATCGTTGTTCGTCAGCGTGTAGATCCTGCTTTCCGGTGTGAACGGGCCACCGGCCGGGCCGTTGGCGAGGAAATCGTCGAGCGGCTGCACGTCCATGCCGATCACGGCGGGGAGCTGGTTAACGAGCAGATCGCTCGCCGTGGCAAGATCGGTGTTG
Source organism: uncultured Phycisphaerales bacterium (assembly GCA_964655955.1). GTDB lineage: Bacteria > Planctomycetota > Phycisphaerae > Phycisphaerales > JAGLTS01 > CAZZPX01. Next base: position 9,554 of record CAZZPX010000010.1, read on the forward strand.
CCATCGTCATTGAAGTCAGCCGCCGCGATGTTCTCGTAGGACTTGCCGAAGTCGACGATGGTCTGGTCGATGGAGAGCGCTCCGTTGCCGTCGTTGAGCAGGAGGCAGGTCTCCTCGTGGCTCTCAGCATCGCCGTAGACGGTGCTGGTGACCATCACGTCCGGCGCATCGTCGCCGTTGACATCGACGACCTTGACTTCCCGCACCTCGAAGTACGCGGGTTCGTGCGGCTCGTAGGTGACGGGGCTGCCGAAATTGCCGTCGCCGATGCCGAGGACGACGGAGATGTTGTCCGTGTCGTTGTTGAGGGTGACGAAGTCGAGGTGGTCGTCGCCGTTCATGTCAGTGACGGCCAGATCGATCGGGTATTCCCCGCCGATGGGGACGGTGAAGGGTTCGCCCGGATTGCCGAAGCCGTCGCCGAGGCCGAGTTGGATGGTGACGACGTCGTAGGCGCTGCGGATGGTGGCGATGTCAAGGACCCCGTCCTCGTCGAAATCGCCGATCCCGACGCCGACACCGGCGGCGACGTCGCTCGAGACGAAGTTGGTGTAGAAGGTGCCGTCGCCGTTGTTCAGCAGCACCGGGCCGTCGTTGGGAACGATGATGTCGGTGTCGCCGTCGCCGTCCATGTCGCCGAAGGCGACGTTGAGGGCGCCGCCGCCACCGCCGCCGTAGCCGCTGCCGTGATCAACGATCGGGCCGAAGGTGCCGTCGCCGTTGCCGAGCATGACGCCAAGAAGCCCGTCGACGATGTCGAGGGCGCCGTCCGCGTTGAGATCGGCGGCGAAGACGGTCTTCACGCCCCGGTCGTCGATCAGCGTCTGGGAGCTGAACGAACCCAGTCCGTCCGTGTTGAAGTTGATGGTGTAGTTTCCGGGATCGATGAGTTGGCCGAAACTGTCGTAGACGGGCGGGTGGACGCTGAACAGGTCGATGTCGCCGTCGTTGTCGAAGTCTCCGGGGACGACAGCATAGTCGTAGGCGAATCCCCAGAACTGCGGCTCGCCGAAGATCGGTTGATCGGCGGCAAGAGCGCTGCTGCAGGAGAGGGCGAGCATGCAGGCAGCGATGGCTCTGCCCGGACGTTGCGTCGATGGTGAGTGCGGTTTCATGGGAGGTGTCCTTGCGAGGCGTGCAGTGAGTCCTTGCGTCCAGCGTCAACGGGCAGGCGCGAGTGCCGGGAATCGGCTCTCTAAGATCCGCGCCCGCGTGGTGCTGCGGGTCGGGGCGGCGCGCCAACGTGCGCCGCCTCTGGCCCAACGCGCCGACGGGCAGTGAGTATTCCCGCGTGATCTGCAGCCACGAGAAGTATCGCTCGCGCGGTGTCACATCGCGACGCTGCCCTCCGGCCCGCATTCCTGACTATTCACGCCGCGGGGTGATGTGCAAGCAGAACCAGAGAATTTAATCCAATTTCGGGTGCACAGTGTTTACAGGAAAGGGTCGAAACCGAGAAGCCGGGCAAAGAAAGCGGGACAGGTACGGTTTTTTCAAAAACCGTACCTGTCCCGCTTGTTAGCGCGCCTGTTGGAGATGTTGCGTCAGGCGCAGTCCGTGCCGTAGTTCGCGAGGAGCACGCCGAGATCGGACTGATCCGTGTCGCCGTCGCCGTCGACGTCGCCGCCGGCGTCGAGGCCGTAGGAGGCGAGCAGAATTCCCAGGTCCGACTGGCCCACATGCAAGTCGCCGTCGAGGTCGCCGGGGCAGTCGATGACGCTTCCCAGCGTGACGCTGACGTTGTCCCAGATGACGTTGTCATCGGAGACATCCGGATCGTCCCAGGGCCAGGGAATGATCTGCGCTTCGAGCCTGCTGATGTATGTTCCGAGCTGGAATTCCGGCCAGGAACGCTCAGGCTGGTACATGAACAGATCCTCGGTGTCGTCGTCGACGGTGACGGAGACGTACTGATCGTTGGGGTAGTCGATGATCAGTTCCACGTGATGCCACGCGTCCCAGGCGAGCCCCTGTCCCACGCTCAGCGGGATGTACTCGTTGTTGTCAACGCCGTTCCAGGCGTAGAGCGTCAGCTTCACGCCGGTGTCCGCCTTGGGCTCGCCGTTGCCGCCCTCGAACTTGAGCTTGGCGATGAGGTAGCCCGGGTGGGTGGTGTCCCAGACGCTGAAGACCGCCTCGTAGATGTTCACCGCGCTGTAATCGCTGCTGTTGCAGAAGAAGTCGAAGCTCACGGTGATCACATCGTCGATCTCGACGGCCGGCTCGATGGCGCGGCGGTCGATCGTCTGATTGCCGGGCCCGTTGCTGAACGGGGCGAACTGTCGCAAGGCCTGGCCCGGGAACGGATTGGCCTCGAAGTCCTGGATCTCGCCAAAGGCGTCTCCCTCCGCGCGTTCCTTGTACCAGCCGTCGTGGCCCGGATTGGGGGGATTCTCCGTCTGACCAAGCGTCAGGTCGTCGAAATCGGTCTCGTAGACGGCGTCCGCGAGGGCGGGCATGGCGAGCGCCAGCAGCACGCTCGCAGCCAGTCGAGTCATCTTCATGGGTTCTCTCCTCGGTGCGAAAGGAAGTGCGTGGGGTCCGGATACAAGTATCGCACATCCCGGGGAGATTGCGAGCCCAAAGTGTTTAATTGGCGAGGGGCCTGGGAGTCGCCTCGCTCCCGCCGGCGCGCCAAACCGCCTCGGGGAATACTCCTCGCCCCTGACCGGTTCACTCCGCGACGCGCGTCTTGCGCGGGCGTCTCGGCAAACACCTGATGCCGACGCGGGTCATTCTTCGGTTTTCTACCGAAGTTGCCGCTTTCACGGGACGCGCGCCGGGTCGGCGTGTAGTTTGCAGAGAGTGCGGCCCGTCACCGCGCCGCAGAGACACATCAGAGATGACTCGATTCGGACGGCACATCCGAATCGACGTACACCGGCAACGGAGGAGTTCAACATGACACGCTCGCACTACGCATCGACACAGCGGGTTCTCGCGCTTTTGGCCAGCGCCGGCCTGAGCGGAGCCGCGCACGCCGCCCCCCTCGACATCACGGTGGAGAACCTTCTGGATGAGGGCAGTTTCTACTTCACGCCAGTCTGGATGTCCGTGCACAACGGCTCCTTCGACGTGTTCAACGAGGGTGAGTTCGCCGATGCCTTTCCGGGCCTCACGGCCCTGGCGGAGCACGGCAATACCGGCCCGCTCATGGACGCCTTCACCAGCAGCCCGGCTGGTCTCGCGGGAGGCTGGCAGACGACGCTCGTCGCCGATGACGGCCCCGACGACGCGCCCGTCTTCGCCCCCGGCGAGTCCATGACGCTGAACCTTGATGTCGACGACCCCGGCGTCAACCGCTTCTTCAGCTACGCATCCATGGTCGTCCCTTCCAACGATCTCTTCTTCGCCAATGACGACTTCAGGGGGATCGAACTCTTCGACGACGCGGGCAACTTCAACGGGCCGCTCGTCATTCTGGTGCTCGGCGGCGAGGTGTACGACAACGGCACGGAGGTCAACGACGCCATGCACGACGCGGCGTTCTCGACGCTCGACGGCCAGTCCATTCCCGAACACGAACTCGTGCGCGCGTTCTTCACCAGCAATCCCGACGACCAGGATTATCTCGACAGCTTCATCGGAACCGAAGTGGCGAACGGCGACATCATCGGCAGTTCGTTTGGACCAGACGAAATCGTCGCGCGCATCACGATCACGCCCACGCCCGCGACTGCGGCCCTGCTCGGACTGGCAGGCTGTGTCAGCCTCGTTCGCCGCCGCAGGTGAGGCTGGGCTCTGCCGACCCGTCGTTCTTCCTCGAGTCAGCGCTGAGATGCCGCATCGTCGGTGCTGACACCTCTGAGCCGAGGCTGATCGATCATTCCGCGCGCCGATGTCGACCGCATCACCATGGCACCACGGCGCGGCGCAAAAGTAAAGGAAGCCGCCGAGGCATCGGCGGCTTCCTGTGCGAGTCGAAGCACGTCGACCTCAGTTACAGGGGACCTGGTACAGCGAGAGGAAAAGCCCAAGATCGGACTGATCCGTATCGCCATCCGCATCCACGTCGCCGCCGTCGTCGACCTGATAGGCCGCGAGGAGGACGCCGAGATCAGACTGGTTGCGGAGCCCGTCGCCGTTGAAGTCGCCGATGCAGTCGGTGGGGATTTCCACCTGCTTGCTGAATTCGAAGGGCAGCAGCAGTCCAAGGGTATTGGCTCCCGTCGACGTACCGGTGATTGCCAGCGTTGTGCCGGCCGTCAGTGTAAAGCGTCCGAGCGTGTAGGAGCCGTTGCCGCTGTCGTCGGTGTCGAACCAGATGGCGCTCATGCTGTTGTTGGTAACGTCCGGTCCCCAGGCGAACCCCGGGGCGGCCCAGTCATGTGCGCTGAAGAAGCTGTCGAACTCGAGCGACGGGAAGGCGCCCCAGAGCTGCGACTGGGGAACGGCGGCGTCGAAGTCGCCGTGCTGGTAGATCTCGCCATCGACGCTGATGGTGGCGTCGGCAGAGGTCCAATCGTCGTCGAGCGAGACCGCTACCTCCAGATCAAACGTCTGGGCATAATTCAGGGTCTGGTCGTCGAGCACAGCCGTCAGTTCGATCGGCACCTCATCGCACACGTGCGTCAGCCCGGAGGGAGGCAGCGGGGTGTAGCGGGTGTATACCGCGGCATACCCGATGCGGGCGCAGCCGTATTCGATGTACATGTAGCCATCGTCGCCCCAGTTCGTGCCCCAGCTGTTGCGCATGATCCACACGCCGTTGCTGCCCATGTTGTCATCCCAGCCGACGAGCACGACAGCGTGGTTGATCGACGTGGCGCCGCAGTGGTCGAACACCCCGCCGTTGTACGCCTGGAAGGAGCTGTCGACGGCGACGCAGACGGAGAGGGGCCCGTGCTCGTACATGGCCTGCTTGAGCTGGGCCACGCTGGGGACGCCCCACTGCGTCCCGACGTATGACCAGCCGTCGATCCAGTAGGGATGGTCGTAGGGGCAGGCGCAGGGCTTGTTCCAGGCGACATAGGGGAAGTCCGACTCGAGGACGGCGCCGTTGTCGCCACAGGGATCGTGGGTGGAGTAGGTGTACTGCTTCATGTAGCTCAGAGCGGTGGTGTGCCAGCCGCCGTTGCAGCTTCCCGCCCCCGTGCAGCTCACAAGCCATTGCTCGGAGAGGTCGACGTTGATGCCGCTTTCGATGAGCAGTTCGCTCTCGACCGCGCCGACGGCGCTGAAAGCCCAGCAGCTTCCACAGCCGCCCTGATTGCGGACGGGGGTGAGGCCGTTGTAGTCACGCCAGTCGAAGGCGGGGGGAAGGTCATCGCGCACGTCGAAGGCTTCCCAGGAGCCGAGCTTCTCCCAGTCGTCGGGAACGACGATGCCTGCGAGTTCGTTCAGCGGGTAGGTCGTGGCCTCGTTGTGGCCGACGACGAACGACCAGCCTTCCTCCTCCGCTTGCCGCTGGAGCGCCTGGAGTTCGGCGTCGGTGAGTTGGGCGTGGGCTGCTCCCGTGGCGACGCAGGCGAGAAACGCCGCGGACGCGACGAAGCGCAGGGACGAGTGGTGCTCTCTGAAGTTCATGGTGTCGTGCTCTCCGTTGAAGACGTCTCGGCAGGCCGGACGAGCCGTGCCGGGTGCTGCCGTCGCCCTCGGGCTCGTCGCCGGCCACATGGCGGGTCGGGCGTGGCCGGACGGAACGAGGCTGTCGGGCGGCGGCGAAGCGAACTTGGAAGCGGCCGAATGGCGAAAACACTGACGGGCGGCGCAGAACGACACCGCCATATCCCCATTGTAAGGCATAGGCGGCGAAAGGGAAGCGCGAACTGCGGAGAAGCGGTAGAAAGGTGTCCGATAATCCTGCATCCGGCCTGCCGACTCCAACGCCTCGCGCGATGGCGAGGCGCTGCCCGGCTCCCGCCGCCCTCGAACGCCCCGCCGCCGGCCCGGGGAAGGAGTATCCGGAACCGCATGCCGGGCTGATCGCGGCGACGAAACGCACTCGCGGCAGGCGAGTGTGCCAACCGGCGATCTGCCGCGCCCTCTCTCGACCGGGCACGATTTCGACGCCGCAGATGCCTTCGCCTGCGTCCATTCGGCTCGGCGCACGCGCTGCGGCGTATCGGCACGCTGGCAAGGCGCGACGGCGTCGTCGACCGGGGAACTCGTCTCCCCACCTTGGCAGTGCGAGGAGGTCGATGCGCACCTCGCCTTGCGCCTGCTGCGATTGGTTTCGGCGGCGTCGTACCGGTCGATTCAAGATTCTCTCATAATGAATCGGAGTCGCGCGCAAGCCGCGATATTAGGCTTCCCGCAAAGCGACGACGCCGATCCGCGCTCACTCGCAAGTGCACGCAGACCGTCGGTTGTAGTTTTTTTCTTTCGCACAGCACGTGCGGCCCCAGCAGCTTACGACGCGGCGCCTCCCGAGTCGGCGCGTGATCGGCAAGTGAGCCCTTGCACCCGCCCCTGCCCGATGTAGCATTGATGCTTGCGGCTGAGCGCCAGGGCTGCGCCTCGGCCTGCGTGAGCCCCCCAAGATGGGACAACGTGATCGGTGGTAACACCCATTCGGCGCGACGTGAGGACAGCCGTGCGCTATCCCTTCGCGCCGGTCGATACTCAGCCGCCCCCGCGCGGCGTAAGGAAGGAGATGCAAGGTATGCAAATGCAACCGAAGAAGAAGCTCGACGGCGGCAGGGCCAGGCGAATGACCCGGCTTGTCGCTCTGACGATCACGAGCGCGGCGCTCCTGCTGACGCAGCAGGCCGACGCCGCCTATCCGAAGATCGGCCTGACCGAAATGTCGCATGAGGCGGACGTCATTTTCGTCGGAACGCCGATCAAGAAGACGTATCGTCTGAACTCCCTGGCCAACCTGCCGTTCACCGACTATCAGTTCGCAGCCGAGCAGGTGGTCAGTCGTGCTGACTTCGTGTCGCCGGCGTTTCCCGATGGCGAGACGCTCAGCTTCGCCGGCGGCGAGTGGGGCAAGTGGGGCGCTTCGGTCAGCGACGTGCCCACTCTGGAGATCGGCGAGTTCTACCTCATCTTCGCCGTGCACGACGGCAAGACATATGCCAATCCGCTCGTGGGCGGGCCGCAGGGCATCTTCCGCATCGTGACCGATGAGCAGACCGGTGAACGCTACCCGGTCACGCTGGATGGGGCTGGCATCGTCGCCGTTGAGCGCGGAGAAATGCAGATCTCCGGGCCTGTCACTGCGGTGCGCAACGGCGTGGCGCAACTCGCCGCATCGCCCGTCGCAATGGCGCCCGCGCCCCGGTCCGAGGTCGGCCAGCCGGCACAATCGTACGTGGAGGCGCGCACCGCTGAGCTTCTCACGCTCGATGAGTTCATTGTCGAGGTGCAGGACGTCCTGGCGGGCCCGGGTCCGGCGCAGCCCGTGCTGCGCGGCCTGCGGGGAGCGGGCGGCAACGTACAGGATCTGCCGAGTCTGCCGTATTCCGGCGTGCGGGAGACGCCGGTGCGCGACGGGCTCACGCCGCTGAAACCGACCATGCAGCCGCCCGTGGAAGGAAGGCCTCATCAGCACGGTCCGCTGACGCCTGCTGAGTTTCTCTCCGGCGGCGGCTCCGGTCCCGACGGCGCGGGCGGTGACGGCGATCCCCCGCGCGGCACGCCGCTCTGCTACTGCGGCTACTTCGACCTCTTCCTCACCATGGAGCAGGTCCCCGACACCTGGTGGAGCTGGCAACACAACAATGACATGATGTGGCTGTGGAATCAGTTCATGGATGTCTACCGCTACGTGCCCAGCGACGGCCTGATCGGCGATAACAGCGACAACGAGTTCTGCGGCTGGCCCAGCGATGCGACGCTTTACAATCTCTACGGCTATCACTGGAACGGAGCGCTCGCGCTGTGCATCACCTGGTATCCCAGCGGCTGCCCCTGCTGCGAGCTGAGCCAGGCCGACATCATGTTCAACCCGGACTACTCCTGGTACCAGGACTTCAACGACACGCTGGGCTACTCCGGGCGAATTCTGTACCGTCCGGTCGTGCTGCATGAACTCGGCCACAGTTGGGGCATGCAGCGGGGGACGTGCACGGAGGATTACAACTACGACTCCGTCAGCGCCATGCACGCGTACTACTACAACGTCGTCGAGGACGGCTGGGGCATCCACTACTGGGACGCCTACGCCCTGCGCAGGCTTTACGACGACCAGACCTCCATCATCGGCACGCAGGACATCGGGGCCGAGTCGTATTACGGCGGCAACGGCCTGAACAACGCCACCACGAACGCCTCGACGTACATGGTCGGTGACTCCATCACCGTGCAGGGCATGACCATCGAGAACATGTCCTACGCCTCGACGCCGGGCGTGCGCATCCGCCTCTGGCTATCGACCAACAAAATCATCTCGACGAGCGACTACCAGATGGGCAGTTACTGGTACTGGGATTCGCTCAACGGCGAAACCTACTGGTCGGGCAACCTCACCACGACCGTGCCCGACGTGCCGCCCGGAACGTATTACGTCGGCATCATGGTGACGCGCGACGGCGACTCCTACAACTACGACAGCCTCAGCTTCAACAACGCGACCTTCCTCTACCAGACGATCCAGGTCCTGCCCACGCCGCCCGTCAACGACGACTGCGCTGACGCCATCAACATCAGCAACGGCTACACGGCGTTCGACACGACCTACGCCACGACGGACGGCAACTCGCACGGAAGCTGCCAGTTCGACGGCCAGACCTACAACGACGTCTGGTATCGCTACACCGCCACCTGCACCGGGACGCTGCTCGTCACCACCTGCGAGCAGCTCGGCGGCTCCGCGGACTACGACACCGATCTCGTCGTCTACGGCGGGTCAAGCTGCGGCAACTTGTCGCTGCTCGGCTGCAACGACGACGATCAGAGCAATCCCTGCGGCAGCTCGCCGGACTATCACAGCACCGTCCGTGTGAACGTCGTTCAGGGGCAGCAGTATCGCATCCGCGTCGGCGGCTACAGTTCCTCCTCAGCCGGAACCGGCACGCTCTTCGTCCGCTGCAGCGAGATCGACTGCCCCGGCGACGTCGACGGCGACGGGTACGTCGGCCAGACCGACCTCGGCGCTCTGCTCGCCGCCTACGGCAGCCAGACCGGCGACGGGAACTACAATGCCAATGCCGACTTCGACGGCGACGGCTTTGTCGGCCAGTCCGATCTCGGACTGCTGCTCAGCCACTACGGTGAATCCTGCTGAGCCTCAGCTAAGCACTTCGACTGACCGCCAGCGCCCTGAC
>CAZZPX010000011.1:0-17865 GCA_964655955.1 uncultured Phycisphaerales bacterium
GAGCGTCTCGGTGCTCGTGCGCGCTTGCGTGGTCATTTGGATTGAACCGTAGGCGCTGCCGCCTGATAGCGCGTCGGGTCGGGGACGCCAGCCGCCTCGAAGCCGCGGCGTCGCAGGAGGCAGCTGTCGCAGCGGCCGCACGCCCGCCCGGCGTCGTCCGGATCGTAGCAACTGTGCGTGAGCGCGTAATCGACTCCAAGGTCGACGCCGGTGCGAATGATCTCCGCCTTGCCCATGTGGAGAAGCGGCGCGTGAATCACATACTCGGCGCCCTCGACGCCGGCCTTCGTCGCCAGGTTCGCCAGGCGCGCGAACGCCTCGATGAACGCCGGCCGGCAGTCGGGGTAGCCGGAGTAGTCCACTGCGTTGACGCCGATGAAGATGTCAAGCGAGCCCAACACCTCTGCCCAGGCGAGCGTATAGGCGAGGAATATGGTGTTTCGCGCCGGGACATAGGTGATCGGAATGGCCGGCGCCTCGGGATCGCAATCGAGCGGCACGTCGATGTCATCGGTCAGGGCCGACCCGCCGAAGATGCGCAGATCGAGATGCGCCACCTTCAGCTCGGCGACGCCGAGGTGCTCCGCGACGCGCCGGGCGGCGACAAGCTCGACCTGGTGGCGTTGACCGTAGGCGAAGGCGAGGGCGTGGCAGACGTAGCCTTGCGAACGCGCCAGCGCCAGCGTGGTGGCGCTGTCCAGTCCCCCGGAGAGCAGCACGATGGCGCGCTTCGGCGAATCAGTCATAGCTGGGCTTCTCCGGAGGCCCCGCCCAGGTGACGGGGACGCGGCGATCCGGCTCGTGCACGTGGCGCGCGATGACCGCGCCGCCCTCGCCCCACACGACCGTCGTGTCGCGCCGGTAGTGCGTAATGAGGCGGAGCTTCTCCCAGCCCACTTCGCCGTTGCTCAGAAAGAGGGTGGCGTAGCGGCCGCTGCCGTCGGGAACGCGGAATGAGTGCATGACCGCCTGCGCCGCGTCATCATAGCGCGTGCCTTCGACCTCGAACCAGTCGTCGCCGAAGCGGAAGGGGTTACTCGCACCGGCGAGCATGTCACGCGCAGCTTCAGCGCCCGCGCGGCCGAGGATGAAGAGATTGCGGTCGGCGGCGGGCTGCGCGGTGTGCGTCGCCTCGGGGTAGCGTGCGATGAACTGCTCGACCTCCGGGCGCTGTTCGCCGCTGCCGACGAGAAAGTGCAAAGGGTCCGCCTGCGTGTTGTTGATGGTTGGAATGACCTGATCGGGCGGCAGGAGGCGGTAGATGTGAAAGTCCGGGTCGACTTCGACGTGCGTGACCCGGCCGCCGCCCGTCTCGATCGGGCCCGCGAGCGGATAGTCGACGACAACGTCGCGCTGCGTGCCATCATGCTTGTGCAGCCGCAGGGGCAGGTCGAGGCGCAAGTCTTTCGCGCCGGCATCGAGGACGAGTTCGATACCGTCGTCGACGCTTCTCGCCCGTTTGATCCGCAGCGGCGGGGCGCCCGGGCGGCGCACGAATTGCTCGATGAGCGCATCGATGCCGTGCTCATCTTCCGGGTCGAGCGACCCGGCGAGATCATCCCAGGTCGCGCGATTGCCCATGAATTCAGCGGCGAACCGCTTCAACCCCGCCCAGTAGGCGTCCTCGCCGAGCGTCCGGCGCATCATATGAAAGACCATGGCGCCCTTGTCGTAGCCCACGTAGCGCGTGCAGGCTTCGTCGCGGCTGAACTTGTCGAGCGGGCAGCCGTAGGGCGGGTCGAGCGAAGGGTCAGCGGCGAGCTTCATGAGGTTGCCGCGGCGATACTCTTCGCTCGCCTCTTCGTCACCTTCCAAGCCGTAGCGGCTCATGTTGGCGTTGTGCGAGGTGAGCGCTTCGCACCAGTTGCCGTCGCGCGGCGAGATGTATACGCCGTTGCCCCACCAGTTGTGCAGCAACTCATGATCGAGAAAGCCCGGCATGAGCGCTCGCGGCCCCATCGCCAGCACGCGCGCATCCATCAGCGTGAAGCCGGGATAGGCGAAGCCGGAGGAGAAGAAGTTCTCCACAATGCTGAAGCGCTGGTAGGGGTATGGCCCGAGCAGCGGTTCGTAGAGGGCGAGATACTCTTTGGCCGCATCGATGAACATGGGCGCGAGGCGGGCGTTGGCCTCGCCGAGGTGCGCCAGGATCTGCACCCCCGAACCACTCTCCCCCGTGAACGTCTGCAGTTGATTGCCGGCGAGCGCGACCCCTTCCGTCTGGCGCGGCGTGCGCCAGCGGTTGCTGGCGCTTACGTCGCCCGCCGCGCTGCCGGCAGGGTTGCCGGAGGCCACGAAGACCCAGCCCGGCACCGGGAGGATGTTCGTCTCGTATATACAGAGCGGATGTGTGCCGTCGGCATCGACCGGCGCGGGATACCAGCAGGATGACTCGGAGAGAAACACCCCGCGCTCTGAAATGTGCGCCTGCACGGAGAAGTTGTGCGCCTGGCCCTCGATCTCGCCGGCCTCAACGTCGTCGGCAAGAACGCCTTCGTACACGACCACAACGATCGGGTTCCGCATGCTCGGCGGCACGCGCAGCTTGTAGCGCTGCATCTCGCGATGATGCGGCACGGGTACGTGCGTCGCCTGCTGCGTCAGATCCGGCCGAAGGCCGGGCTCGGTCACGTAGGCGTAGAGCACCTTCAGGTCGCTGGCCAGATCGAAGAGGAAGAAGTCGCGCTCCAGGTCGGCCGGTCGAATCTCCGCGGAGGCGCGCAGCATGTGCTCGTCGATACCCAGAGTCACCTGGAGCGAGACGCGGGGCCCGTGCGCCTCGTCGTCCGGGCCGGCGGCGGGGACACGCAGGGTGCAAGACAGCAGGGCCGCGACGGCGGCGAGGACGATGTGCGAAAGGCGCGTTCGCGAAGCGATCATGAGCGTCTCCTCGTCGTGCAGGCGAGTCGGCGGCGAGCCGACAATGTCCCGAGAGGATGATTCTATCGCCATCGCAGCGCCCGGGCAGCGCGTAGGCGCTGCGGGTCGGCAAGCGGGAACGGAGATCCTGATGCCTGCTCGAGTCAGAGCTTCTTGATCGCGTCGATCAGCTTGTCGAGGTGCTCGCGTTCGTGGGCGGCGGAAATCTGCACGCGCAGCCGCGCCGCGCCCTCCGGCACGACGGGGAAGCCGAAGCCGATCACGAAGACGCCCATTTCGAGCAGCTTCTTGCTCATGGCGATGGCCTTGGCGGTCTCGCCGACGATGATCGGACAGATGGCGGTGGGGGACTGGATGACTTCGAATCCCGCCTTGCGAATGCCTTCGCGGGCGTAGGTGGCGTTGTCGCGCAGCTTCTGCACGCGCTGGGGCTCGGCCATGAGGATTTCAATCGCCTTCTTGGCGCCCAGGGCGGTGGAGCAGGGGAGGGCGTTGCTGAACAGGCCCGGGCGAGCGCGCTGGATGAGCAGGTCGATCGCCTGCCGGGGTCCGGCGACGAAGCCGCCCGCCGCCCCGCCGAGCGCCTTGCCCAAGGTGCCCGTGAAGAAGTCGATGCCCTTCTCGCCGTGCCCGGGCAGGTTGTAGTGTTCGTGTGTGCCGCGGCCGGTCTTGCCCATGACGCCCGTGCCGTGCGAATCATCGACGATGAGCATGGCGCCGTAGTCGTTGCAGGCCTGGCGTAATTCCGGCAGCTTGGCAAGGTCGCCTTCCATGGAAAAGACGCCGTCCGTCACGACCCAGGTGCAGCCGGTCACTTCCGGATCCTTCTGCGCCGCTTCGAGCTTCTCGCGGAGGTTGTCGATGTCGCTGTGCTTGAAGACGGCCTTCTTGACGCCCTTCTTGATGAGGCGGATGCCGTCGATGATCGAGGCGTGGTTTAACTCATCGGAGATGACCAGGTCGCCCGGCTCGGAGAGCGTGGGGAAGATCGCCTCGTTGGCGTTCCAGCAGGAGACGAAGGTGATGGCCGCCTCGGTGTCCATGAACTTGGCAATGGTGGCTTCCAGGTCGTAGTGAAACTGGAACGTGCCGCAGATGAAGCGCACGGAGGCAGTGCCGTTGCCGTACTGCTCAAGGCCCTTCTTGGCGGCGGCGACGACCTCTGGATGGTTGGCAAGTCCGAGGTAGTCGTTGGAGCAGAAGACGAGCACCTCGCCATAGTCCTTGAGGCGGGTCTTCGGACCCATGGGGGCCTGGAGGTTCTGCAGGTGCTTGAGTTCGCCCTTGTCCTTGAGGCCCTGGAGGATGGCGCCCGTGCGCTGGAGGAACTGGTCGTAGCCGCTCTGCGTGGTGGTGGTCATGGCGAGGCATCCGATGTTCGAAAAGTCGTGGTGGGGGCCGCGGCACAGCGGGGCGGCCACGCCGCATCGTACCACAAGGCCGCTCTACGTCGGCCGCGGCCGGCAGACTTGTTGCCGCGGGCGAGCCGCAGCCCGGCGGGGTAGGCTGCGACGCATGGACGACGCGATCCTCGGCCCCGCGCCTGGCGACAGCAGCACCTGTGAGCGCGTTCTGCGCAGCATCCCCGACTGGTTCGGCATCGAGGAGGCGCTGATGCAGTACGTCCGCGACGTCGCCGATCTGCCCACCTTCACGGCACGGCGCAACGGCGCTGCGGGCGCAGCGCAGGACGTCGGCCTGCTGGCGGTGCGGCGGCACTTCCCCGAGTCGGCGGAAATCCACGTCATGGGCGTGCTCGCCGGCTGGCATCGGCGCGGCGTGGGACGAGAGATGACCCTCGCCGCCGAGCGCTGGCTGCGCGACGAGGGCGTGCGGTTCCTTCAGGTCAAGACCCTGAGCCCCGCGCGCGAGGACGCCGCCTACGCCGCCACGCGCCGGTTCTACACTGCCATGGGCTTTGTGCCGCTCGAGGAGTTTCCGCTGCTGTGGGGGCCGCGGAACCCGTGCCTGCAGTTGATCAAGGCGCTGTAGAGCGGGTGCGGCGACGAGTTGCGAGGCGTGCGGCGGGAACAATCTTGCCGGTGCGCGTGGGTTCGCGCTTGGCAGAAGCGAATCCTGGTGTAGAGTCGATGATGAGGCAACCTATCCGCCCGAATCGGCGGATACACCGCTGACGCGGTCGGGCGATGCGCCAAGACCTTTTCAGCCCGCCGCGAACGGTCATGGCGGAGCAGCGCCGCGCCTCGGGCGTTGCTCCGTCTCCGTTTTTGCATGGATGCGTCAACGTGGTGTTGTACCGGCGCGGGGACTGAAGTCCCCCGCGCCCGCCGCTGGTTTGCTTTCCTTATTCTCTCGGCAGGCCGAGACGCAGGACGGTCAATTGCGTCGGCACGCCCAGCGGATCCTCGCCGCCACCCGGACCAAGCAGCAGCGCGCGCATGGCGTGGTCGGGTGTCGAGCGCGGCACATAGGTCGAGCGGAGAATCGGACCGATCGACTCCTTGGCGGCGGCGCTGCGCAGGTACACCGCATCCGCCGTGGTCAGCACGATCTCGAGCGGGCTCAGCCACATCGCGCCGAGCGTGTCCGGCTCGAAGAGTTGCACGCCGCCGCGCTCCGGCTGGAAACGGCCGATGCGCCCGTGCTGCGGATGCAGAAAGAGCAGCCCGGGCGCCGAGGTGACATTCGCAGTGCGCAGCGAGGAACCGCCCGGATCCTGCAGCGCTGCGAAGGTCTGATAGGCGAGCGCGACGTCGGCATCCTCTGCGATGATCGCTTCCATGACGATCTCGTGCTGATTGAGCAGCGGGCTGAGGCGCAGCGCTACGACGTGCAGGCGCCGGTTCGGATCGAGATAGAGCGCGTAGAGCACATCGGGGCGCGAGCCGAAGACGGGAAAGAGCCACTTGCCGCCTCGCGCTTCGATGACGTGGCGCCCCGTGCCCTGCTGAATGACCAGGTCCCACTGCTCTGTGTCGACAGCGCGGCGCGACCAGGCGAGACGCTCGCCAATCCCGTGCGCGAAGGCATTCACGCGCTCGTCCTGCGTGACCCACTCGATCTCGCCCGAGCGCCAGTTGAGCCGCCCGATCCAGCGCGAACCGTCCAGGTTGGATTGCTCGACAAGCAGATGTTCGCTGGTGGCGGTGCGGCCGAGCAGCACGCCGGCGGGCGCCGCGGAGAGCGGCGTGAGTCCGCCTTCGGCGAGTTCGTAAACAGCGATGCGGGTGGTGAGTGGCAGCAGTGAGTCGTCCTCGGCGAGCAACGCGCCCCAGGTCGGCGCAGCGCCCGTCTGCACCGCGAGGTAGCGGCCGTCCGGACTGACGATCGGCAGAACCTGTCCGTCGTAGGCGACCTTGCCGAGCGGCAGCAGTGCCGTCTGCACGCCGACATTCTTCGTCGCGGCGCCGAGCGCGGGCTGGACGACGCCGCGCGGCAGTGGCGCCGCGTCGCGTTTTGGTGGTTCCTCAACGACGACGCAGGCGCTGAGAGAGACGAGCGCGAAAGTGAGCAACGCTGCGCACAGCGGAGCGCCGCACCCGGGCAGCGCGCTCGCGCGCATCGGACTGGACCGGCGCCCGCTCATTGCTCATCCACGTCGGGCGCCGGCTCCGGCTTCTCGTCATCCTTGTCCTTCTTATCCTCGATCGGGAAGCCGAAGATGAGATCCTGGTCGACGGGACCGGTCGGCGCGCCCTCCATCATTTCTTCGCGCAGCTCTTCCAGGCGTCGGCGGGGCTCTTCGTTGAGTTGTTCAAGTTCGCGCAGATCCGTGGCTCCGCCTTCGATCATCTGGCTTTCCACGACGACGGGCGTGATGAAGGCGACGAGTTCCGTGTTCGTCGTGCTGCGCGTCGTGGAGCGGAAGATCGCGCCGATGAGCGGCAGGTCGCCCAGGAGAGGCACCTTGCGGTTGATGACGTCCTCCTGCTGCCGCAGGATGCCGCTGATGACGACCGTCTGGGCATCGCCGACGATGAGTTGCGTGGTGGTTTCCCGGCGATCCACGATGAACCCGCCGAAGAGCGTCTGCCCCTCGCGGATGCTCGACAGTTCGATGTTGACGCGAAGATCGACGTTGCGCTCCTTGGTGATGCGCGGCCGCACGCGAAGCTGAATGCCCACAGCCCGGTAGTCGAAGCTGTTGATGATGCTGCCGACGTCCGTCGTCTGCGAATCCGTGACGAAGGGCACGTCCTGCCCGTCGAAGAAGACCGCTTCCTGGTTGTCGCCGGTGAAGATGCGCGGCTCGGAGAGGATCTGGATGCCCGAGCGTTCGTCGAGCGCCTGCAGGAGCAGGTTCAGGTCGATGTTGGCGGTGAGGACGGACGTGTCGAAGAGATTGCCGAAGATATCGCTCTCCGTCGCCTCGATCCCGCCGGTGACGCTGATGCGATTGTCCGGCGAGGTTCCGTCGAAGATGTCGCCGGAGTTGGACCAGCGAATGCCCAGGGCGGTGGCGTCTTCGAGGGTGATCTCGGCGATGACCGCCTTGATGAGCACCTGCCTGCCCGGGCGGTCGAGCAGTTCGATGAACTTGAGCAGGGAAGCGTGATACTCCGGAGGACCGAGGATCATCAGCGCATTCTGGCGGGCGATGGGCACGATGCGGATCTTGCCCACCATGTTGCTCGCCGAGCGTTCCTCGGTGCTGGGTCGGCTGCGCTGCCACCAGAAGGAGATCGACTCGGTTTGCTGCTGGTTCTGCGAGGCGCTGCTCGACGTGCTCGAGTCGCTGGCGAAAGGGGACTCGCTGCTGTCTTCGAGGCTCAGGCCCTCCTCCGCCCGGCCGATCTCCGCCAGCGTCCCTTCCTCCGAGAGCAAGGCGTTGAGTTGTTCGGCGAGATCCTCGGCGTCGGCGTGCTTGAGTTCGACGAGTTCCGGCAGCCCCGCTGTCTGCGGCCGATCCAGATCCTCGATCAACTCATCGATGATCCTCAGGTGCTCGGTGTTCTTGGCGACCACGACCAGGCGATTCGACTCCTCGATGGCTTGGAAGGTAAACTGTCCGGTGAGCCGACCGACCGGCTCGCTGCCGGCGCTGTTGCGCGTCGCCTCGACCTCCTCGAAGAGGCTGGAGAGCAGATCGCGAATCTTGATCGGATCGCTGTGTTCGAGGTCGTAGGTCTTGGGCACGACCGCTTCCTCAGGAATAGCCAGATCCCACTCCGTCTGGATCTGTTCGCGGATCTGCTCGATGACGCGCGGTTCGGCGATGACGGTGACGGAATTCTGCTGCACGTTGGCGGTGACGCGGAGATTCTCGCTCGTCGCCGTCGCGGGCTGGTCTTCCTCCGGGCCGCCGCGCCCGCCGCGGTCGAAGCGCTGCTGCATCATCCGCATGAACTGGGCTCGGCGGTCGTCCTCGCCGCCGCGCGACGCCTCGTCCGCCGCGTACAACTCTTCGATGTTCTCAGCGATGAGTTCTGCGTCGGCGTAACGCAGGCGGAAGGTCTCCGTCTCCAGCGCCGCCGCCGAGGGACGATCCAGCGCGTCGACCAGCTTCTCGATGCGCTGCAGCATCGCGACGTTACCCAGCACGACGACCTGGTTGCTGTCGGCATCGATGAGCATCTTGGCGTAGGAAGGCAGCGCCTCCTGCAGGACTTCGCCGACGTTTTCCGCCGAGGCGTTGCTCAGCGCGAAGACCTTGCGATACATGTTGCCCAGATCCCGACGTCGCTCCACGCGATCGTCCGGCCCGAGCACGGGCACATCCTGGCGATCGAGTTCCTCGATGAGGCGCAGACTGATCACCTTGTCCGTCTCAACGACGCCGACATCCGCCTGCTGCAGCGCCATGAAGAGCAGGTCGAGCGCCTCGTTGCGCGGGATGGGCTGGTCGTTGATGACGGTGATGGTCTTGCCAAGCACCGCCTTCTGCGGAATGACGACCTTGCCCGTCGACTCGACGATGAAGGGGATCACCTTCTCCAGCGCGACGTTGTCGAAGCCGAGCGTCACATCGTCGCCCTTGAGCGGGCGCCTGCCGTTGATCGCCTCAGGCGTCCCGACGACGTGAGCGGCGTTGCCCGCGGTGGACTCGGCGTCTTGGCCGTAGGCCTGCGGCAGAACGAGCAGCGCCCCGGCCAGCAGCGCCATCGGCAAGGCGAACCGCCTGCTGTTTTGCATCTGAATCACACGTTACTCCTCGTCGAGCGCCGAGGCATTCGGCGCGGCGTCCGACTCATCTGCGGTGTTTCCGGTCGCGGCCTCTTCCGCCTCCGCTCCATCCTGCTCCTCTGCATCCGATTCGGCAGCGGTGTCAGCCTGCGAATCCGTCTCGGTGGACTTGTCCGCTTCTCCCTCCTGCGTCTCGTCCTCCGGCAGGGGGAGCAGCGGAATGGCGCTCCCTTCGCGATCGAAGAGCCGCTCCGTGAAGACCTCGCCGCGCCAGCGCAGTCGGGCTGTCCAGGGCGAGCGCACCGAGACGACCTCGAGACTGCCAGAGTTCTCGCCGACGCTGAGGCGAGTGTCATCGTCGAACCAGACCTGCTCGCCCACCATGGCGATGATCTTCGGCCCGCCGTACGTCGTCGGCGCTTCCTCCTCCGGCTCCTCCGTCTCAACGGGGATGACGGGCAGGCGCTCGCGCCGGGGGCGCGGCGGCTTGACGAACATGCTGCGGCCGTCCAGCATCCCGGCGTAGCGCTCCTGCGCCTGTTCGTAGGCGCTGGCGTTCGAGCCGCGCTCGGCGTCGCTGAGACGGCGCACGTCGGGCAGGCGCGCCAGCGCGAGCGTCGTGGTCGCCGCCTGCCAGAGCAGCGCCAGGGCTGTGAGACAGCAAACGACGACTGTCGCTTTACCGAGCGGCGTCAGCGCGCGCCACGCGCCTAGCGTTGTGTTGATTTGCGAACTTTGATCCATGATTCGGGCGTCACTGTGCACTTCACCAGGGAAGTGTCGGGAATGCGGGTGATCTGAACTTTCGAGACCGCGGTCACCAGGGGAGAACTCTCCATGTCGCGCAGCAGGGCCGTCACCGTCGCTGGCGCCGCGGTGAACTGCAGGTCGACGACCAGGCGCTTCACCTCGTACTGGGCGGGGGCGAGATCGGCGGCGCCCTGGCGGCTGAGCGTTTGAGGAGCCTTGGACCGCAGGTTCACATCTTCGATCTCGTAGGCGGCGACGAGATCCTTGACGAAACGATCGAAGGCCGTGGCCCGCTCCGCCTCGTCGCCCGGTTCCGCGACCGGCCCCAGCCGCGCCTCCGCCAGGCGCAGCGCGTAGGAGAGATCCTCGGTCGAACCGGCCTGCATGGCGGCGAGCATGCGGTTGGCCTCGCGCAGAGGCCGGCGCTGGCCCTGCGCCACTGCCGCCAGCCGCTCCGCCTGCGCGTCGAGATCCTGTGCCCAGTTCAGGGCCGGCTCAACGATCGCGAAGTACGCGATGAGCACCACGCCGGTCCAGATGAGCCAGCGAACGGCGCGCGGCAGTTCGCGCCTGCGCTCGCCGCTCGTCGGGTTGTAGGCTGCTGTCGTCATCGTCCTCACCGCTGCTTGAGTTCCGCGCGCAGCGCCTCGGCTTCCTCTTCCAGGCGCTGCTTGGTTGCTTCATCAAAGGGTCGCGACTTGAGCACCAGCCGCTGCGTGTACGCCTTGCGCAAGTCCTCCGTGGTCATCTTGGCGATCGCATCGGCAGTCAGTGGCTCGGGCGCTTCGACTTCCTCCTGCTGGGCGCTGCGCGGATCGGTGAGGCGCGAGCCATTTGGGGAGGAGGTGCTCGGCGTGTCGCTCGGCGCGTCGTTCCGCACCGTTGTCGTTGTGCCGCCGCCGGCGTCCGACGCGCCGTACAGCCGTTCCTGCAAGGTCTGGGCGACGTAGTCGAAAGCAGGTTCAGCCTGGATCCACGGCTGGGCGACCTCGGCGCGCAGGGCAAACTCGACCTTGCCGGTTTCGCCGATGTGCCGCCGGGGAAGCTGCACGTCCTCGAAGATGCGACCCGCGCGCAGGTTCTCCTGCAGCGTGACAAGCTGATCGAGCGAGTCGGCGAGCCCGGAGAGTTGCACCTGCTGTCCGTTCGCCACGGTGAGTGAATCGACCTCGATGCCGGGCGGCATGGCGGCGGCAAGATCGGCAAGCAGCTTGGTCATCGGCCAGGTGCGCGCGGTCACGGCGCTGTAGAGCGCGAAACGGGCGGTCAACGCCTCCTGCTGCTCGCGCGCCGAGGCAGCGTCGCCAACGCTTGCCCGCAGCACCAGCAGTCGCGCTCCCGCATGCAGCGCCGGCAGGAGCGACAGCACCAGCAGGCACACGAAGAGCGCCGCGTAAGGTCGCCGACCTGCGCCGAGCGCTGTGATCAACCGCGCGCCCGTGGAGCGCTGCTCGACGATCGGTTCGACGCGCAGGTCCGCGAGCGTGTTCACCGGGGACGCGGCGAACGCTTGCGCCGCGGCTCCGAGCGCCACGCCGTACCGCTGCCACCAGGCTTCGTCCTCGATGTGCGCTGCGCCGATGGCATCGCTCCAGGCGGCGCGCATATCCGGGGGCACGAAGAGGCGTCGTTCGCTCTTCCGCAGCGACGCCGCGGCCTCAAGCAGCGACTCAAAGCCGGGCTGGCGAGTGTCGGTAAGCGCTGCGGACTCCTGAATCGCGCGCTCGATGTCGTCAGCCGCCGCCTCGGACATGCGGATGCGCAGCGAGCGCAGCAGGTCGCCGGCGGCAAGCGCGAGCGAACCGGCGCTGCGATCGGCGTAGAGCAACGACGTCGGCGCCTGGCCCTCGCGTCGCAGCGCGACAAGCGCCGCAGTGTCGGGACAGCAGCGCAGCTTGCCGTTGCCCACGCCGTGCACCGCCGCGGGCAGATCATCGCCGGGCCAGCCGACGAGCAGCGCCCGCTCCTGACCGTCCGCGCCGCGCACCAGCGCCGCGCCGCGCCGATGCCAGGGCAGGCGCTCGGGAAGCTGCGCCTCGGCTTGCAGCTGCAGGAGTTCCGCGAGATCGTCGCCCTCGCCGAGGGTGAGCGGCACAAGGCGCACGATCACGTTGCTGGCGGGAAGCACGTGGATGATGCGGTCCGGCCGCTGCGTTGCGAGCGCCCGGCGCAGGCTCTCGCCGTTGCCGGCGGCAAGCTCGAGGCTCGACGCCTCGACGAGGCGCAGTTCGCCGTCGCCGGTGCGGGTGAGCGTTACCAGGCGCGCTGCGCCGCCCTGCAGGTGCACCGCAGTGATCCTGTGCAGGCCGGACGCCTTGGCGCGGTTGTCTCTGCTCTTGCTCACCTGATGGAGTACTCCAGAATGCGAATGGGAAGGCTGCTGCGGTCGATGCTGGCGATGATCTCGATCTCGACGCCGGACACGGTGTCCCGGCCGCGGCAGGTCACGCGGTAGACGTTGCTGCGCACGTCGAGGAAGGTCGCCAGCTCCGCGAGAATCGTGTCGCTCAGGCCGGGAATCTCCCCCAGGTCGACGATCGACTCGAAGCCTTCGATGCGTCTCTCCCGGCCGTAGACGATCTGGTCGCGCAACGCCTGGCTGAGTTGAGGAATGTAGTCGAAGACCTCCTCGGGTGCGGTGTTGATGTTGAGCTTGCCGGGCGGCGCAAGGGTCAGCGGATCGAGCATCGTGGCCTCTTGGAAGAGCATCCGCAACTCAGTGTCGCTGAGCGGCCGGGCCCGCGAGACGGGGACGGGCGAGATGCTGCCGTCGGAGCCGATGTTGCTGAGCGGAACGTTAAGCAGGCCGGCCATGGTATTCGCCTGGTTGGCTCCGTAGTTGGCGAGGGCCTGGGCCTGGTCGCTGTCCACGCCGAGGCCGGCGCTGATCTCTTCGGGAGCGGCGGTGCGCAGGTCGAGCTTCTCCTCGCCGCCGGGCGCGAGCCCGCCGTCGACGGAGCGGGCGCAGATGATGTCGGACCAGCCGCCGTCGAGCTTGCCGTCGCCGTTGTCAGGCGGCCAGGTGGCGTTGCCGTCGTCCTCGTTGAGATCGAGCCTGCCGTTGAGGTTCCAGTCCTCCCCGCGCACGTATTCGGGCAGCACGCCGCGGATGAGTTCGAGTTCGGCGAGCGAGCGGATCGGGCCGTTGCGCGGCTCGTAAGAGAAGGCGGCGGTGAGATAGTACCCCGCCTCGGCGCCCTGTTCGCGCACTTCGTCATCGGCGTCGATCCAGTCGAGGATGGCGTCGGCGACGTCCTGCGTCATGTCGGGCAGGAGCAGCAGGGCGTCTTCGCTCATGGCGTTGATGTTGAGGCGGGCGTGCAGATCGTCGGGCCCGGCAATGAGCGAGCCCTCATCGCTGTAAGCCATTTCGTAGGATGCGCTGGCGAGTTCGAACTCGGCGAATGAGGCGAGATCGCTCATCAGCGTGAAGGCGCCCGTTGCGGTTTCGTTCTCGTTCTCCCAGCCGAGGCGGGCGATGACGCGCTCGACGCCCGCGCGGGCGGCCCAGGTCGCGCGCACGCGCGCCAGATCCTGCCGCGATCCTGCTGCTACTCGCAGCGCCGAGACCTGCACCGACACCACGACGAGGCTGACCAGCGACACCGTCCACAGCACGATGAGCAGCGTGCTGCCGCGGCGAAGTCGGCGCTGGCTGGTGAGCTGACAGGTCACGCGCCGCCTCCAGTTGCGCCCATGAGTCCTTCCAGATCTTCCATCGTTTCTTCGACGCTGATGGGCAGGGGGGTGCGATCGAAGCTGATCACGGCGTGACGTTCGACCACCGCGCGCCCGTCGTCCGACTCGGCGCTGATCGTCACCCGCAGGCCGAGCGGGATGCCGAGTTCATCGCTGTCCCAGGCGCCGACCCACTCAGCGCCGTCGAAGACGGCGAGATCCAGCGCCACGATGTGCTCGACGAGCGGTTTGGCGACACCGCCTGCGTCGTAATACTCATCGACGCCCGGATCGCGCCGCTGCCAGAGCGTGGGCGGACTGCCGGGCTCGCGAATGATGCGGAATTGCGACTCGTACTCGCCGCCTTCCGCCTGTTCCGACGCGGGGCGCACCGGCCGCAGACTCTCGTTGAAGATCAGCAGTTCATCGTCGGCGCGCTGCACGCCGGCTTCGTCGGTCGCGGTCTGGTTGACGATCTTCACGAGCACGGCCGTCGGGTCATCGCTGCGAACGATCGACGTCGCCTCGCGCGCCAGCAGCGCCACGGCGGCGTCGGCGCGCACCAGCGCCTGTTGCCGCCCGCGCGC
Organism: uncultured Phycisphaerales bacterium; assembly: GCA_964655955.1. GTDB lineage: Bacteria > Planctomycetota > Phycisphaerae > Phycisphaerales > JAGLTS01 > CAZZPX01. Next base: position 13,980 of record CAZZPX010000011.1, read on the forward strand.
GACGGTCTTGGCTGCTAGGGCCCGGCTGACGGTGTACGTCGTCGCCGCCGTGAGCAGCGCCGCGATGATCCCCGCGATGATCAACTCGATCAGCGTGAAGCCGCGGGAACGGGTTGTCGGTGCGCTTCTTCGCATGGTCAGCGGATCACCGGATATTCGAGCAGGCGATCGATTGGGCTCTCATCTCCGAGGCGCGGGGCGATGCGCGTTTCGACGACGACGGAGGCGTCGCGGCTGCCGTCCTCCCAGAGGATGGAGACGCTTACGCCGTACGCTTCGCCCGGCGCGGGGGTGTTGAATTCGATCTCGTATCTGAAGGCCTGGAAGGGCGCTTCGAAGGCGCCCTGCAGCGGGCGATACTGGCGGTAACTCTCGACGCCCTCGACGAGGATCGTCCCCAGCGTTTCGTCGGCGAGCATCGCGGCGCTGCTGAGCCGCTCGCTGCGCGCCTGGCTGGCGAGCGAACGACTCACCAGGCCGACCAGCGTCACCAGCGCCGCGCCCAGCACGACGCCCGCGACCAGCACGTCCATCAGCGCGAAACCGCGGCGACTGCGGCGAATTGAAGCGGCGCTCACCACGAATCGAACTCCCTTCCCTGGGCGTCGAGATCGACCAGCGGCGAGGCCTGCTCCGATTCCTCGCCAGTCTGGACGGTGCGGCAGGTCGACGCGTGCGAGGCCAGCACGCAGTACACGTCCAGCCCCGGTCCCGCCAGCCGTAGACGCACATCCGGCCGCACCTCCTGCACGGGAAACTCGATCAGCCAGCTTGCGTAGGACTGCGGCGTCTCGTCGACATAGCAGCGCTCGATGCGCACATCCGCGGGGTAGCGCACCTCATCGGCGAGTTGGTCCGGCTGCCAGACGGCGCGCTCGGTGCGCGGATCGACGGAGAGTGTCATGATGCGCAGGATGTTCGCCTGGCCGTCGTATTGCAGCCCGACCGGGTGGAAGGAGATCGTGCTGCGGTGGGCGAGGACGGTGAGCAGATCCTCGGTGGCTTCCAGGGAGATGCGGGCCCGGCGGGCGTCCGTGCCGGTCATGCGGGGCACGATCGCCGTCGCCAGCAGCCCCAGCACGATCACGACGATGATCATCTCCATCATGGTGAAGCCGCGCTGGCGGCGCGCGTGCGACTGCTGCAGCCGCTTGCGGCTTAGCCGTCGTACACAACCAGGATCGCCAGCGAACGTCATTGCGTCGTCACGCCTTTCTCAGTTCACCACATCCGCATCTTCCCCCGTGCCGCCGGCCTGCCCATCCGCGCCGTAGCTCACGACGTCGAAGTCGAAGTTCTTTTCGCCGGGCACGATGAGCATGTACGGGTTGCCCCAGGGATCCAGCAGATCATCAGCCGAATTCACATACGGCCCTTGCCAGGCGTCCTCCGCGATTTCCTGCGGCCGCTCCCACAGCACGCTCAGATCCGGCACGGAGCCGGCGCTGACGCCGGTGTCAGCGAGAAAGAGCCTGAGCTGATTGCCGAGTTCCACCGCGCCGTGCTTGGCGACCGCCTGCTTGGATTGGCCGATGCGGCTGATGAGGCGGGGGGCGATCGCCGCGGCGAGGACGCCGATGATGATGACGACGACGATGACTTCGATGAGCGTGAAGCCGCGTCGCTTGCAATTGTGATTCCGAGTGGGTCGCATGAGAGTCTCCGACATTCCGCGTTAGCCGAGGGCGGATTGCAGTTCGATGAGGGGGAGCAGGATCGCGGCGAGCACGAAGCCGACGATCGCCGCCAGGAAGAGGATGAGCACCGGGGGAAGTGAGGCGGTGAAGACCTTGATCGCCGACTGCGTGCGCCGATCGAAGGAATCCGCCGCCCGCAGCAGCATGGGTTCGAGCCGGCCGGAGCGCTCGCCGACGTCGACGATCTGCACCAGCAGCGAAGGAAAGTAGCCGCTACGCTCCAGCGGCGCGGCGATGCTGTGGCCGGCGGCGATCTGCTCTTCAACCTCGCCGATCACGCGCGCCAGTTCGAGATTGCCCAGCGTGTGCCGCGTAATGCGCAGCGCCTCGAGGATGGGCAGTCCCGCGCCGATGAGCGTGCCCAGGAGGCGCGTGAAGCGCGCCACCGCCACTTCGCGCAGGAGCGGCCCGAGGATCGGTACGTGCAGCAGGGCGCGATCGACCTTCAGGCGAATCGCTGGATCGGCGAGTAGCCGCTTGACGAGAAGCGCGCAGGCCAGGAGCGCCAGCGACAGCCAGAGCCAGTACGCGCCCACGAAGCTCGCGAATCCCTCCACGACCTGCGTGGGCAGCGGCAGATGATCGAGTTCGCCGCCGACCGCGGTGAGAATCGGCGGCACGATCATGGTCACGACGATCACGATCGCGATCAGCACCACGCCCAGGACGATCAGCGGATACAGCGTCGCCGAGAGGATCGAACGGCGCAGCTCGATGTCGCGCTCGAGAACATCGGCGAGCTGGTTCGTCACTTCGCCGAAGCGCCCCGCCGCCTCGCCGGCGCGGATGACGCTCACGATCATCGGCGTGAAGGGCCGTCCCCAACTCGCGGCGGCGTCGGCAAGCGACTGGCCCGATTCGACGCCCGCGGCCAGATGCGCCAGCATCGCCTTCTGCCGTTCGCGCTTGGCTTGATGTTCGATGGAGCGCAGGGCCTTGAGCAGCGGCAGTCCGGCTTCGACGGCCGTCGCCAACTCGCGCACGAAGCTGGCGAGTTCGAGCGTCGACATCGCCCGCCCGCCCGCAAAGCGCAGGGCTGTCCCCGCGCGCTTCTCCCCGGCGGCTTGCGGCTGCGCGGCGGACCGCAACATTCCTGCTCGTCCGCCGCCCTCGCGCGCTGCGGCACGCGCGCCGCCGCCCTTGGCGCTCTCGCCCTCCGCCTCAACGCGCAAGGCGGTCTCCCCGCGCTGCGCCAGCAGTCGCACGACCTCAGCGCGGCTGGCAGCCGTGACCGTGCCGCTCTGGGCGGCGCCTGCCGAGGAACGGGATTCGTAGCGGAATCGTGCCATGGAGATTCGTCGCGGGCTCAGCCTTCCGTGTCCTGCGTCGCCCGCAGGACCTCTTCGATGGTGGTGACGCCCGCCGCCGCCTTGCGCAGGCCGTCCAGTCGCATGGAGACGTGATCCTCGCGGGCCGCTTGTCGGATCTTCGGCTCGGTGCCGCGCTCGTTGATGACGTTGCGCATGGCCGGCGTCACGCGCAGCAGTTCGAAGTAGCCGATGCGCCCGCGCGTGCCGATGTCGTTGCAGACGTCGCAGCCGCGCCCCACGGTGGAGGTCGTGTCGGGAAAGAGATCGCGCTCGCGTTCGTTGAGCCGGCGCCAGAGGCGCTCACCGATCTTCGCTGCTTCAGCGCAGGCGTTGCACACGCGCCTGCCGAGGCGCTGGGCGATGACGCCTTCCAGGACGCTGCTGAGCAGGAAGGGCTCGACGCCCATGTCCATGAGGCGCCCGATCGCCGCCGCCGCGTAATTCGTGTGCAACGTGGAGAAAATCAGGTGCCCGGTGAGGGCCGCGCGGACCGCGATCTCGGCGGTTTCGCCGTCGCGGATCTCGCCGACCATGACGATGTCCGGATCCTGCCGCAGGATGCTGCGCAGCCCGCTCGCAAAGCTCAGGCCGCGCTTCGGGTTGACCGGGATCTGGTTGATGCCCGGCAGTTCGTATTCGACGGGATCTTCAATGGTGATGATCTTGTGCCGCGGCGAGAAGATGCGCTGCAGGCAGGCGTAGAGCGTCGTAGTCTTGCCCGAGCCGGTCGGCCCGGTGACGAGAATCATGCCGTGCGGGATGTCGAGCATCGAGTCCATGATCTCACGATCATGCTCGTTCATCCCCAGCGACTCGAGATTGAGCGCGATGGACACCTTGTCGAGGATGCGCATGACGTCCGACGCCCCTTAGAGCGTC
>CAZZPX010000012.1:0-17856 GCA_964655955.1 uncultured Phycisphaerales bacterium
GCAGCGCTGGCACGCCCGCTGTACTCGACGGCGCTTCCGCCGTCGCTTCCGTCGAGGCGCGCATCAGCGACGCCGCCACGCTGCACGCGACCTACCCCGCGTCGGCAGCCGTGCGCGGCTGGCTCAGGCAGGAACGTTCGCGGCAATTCGGCGTCTTCGATCAGATGCTCACCAGCCTGGAAGCGCCAAACACGCGGGGGGCGCTGTCGAGCGCGCTGGGACTGACGCTCGCCGGGCAGCGCACGGCCGCCTTCGCTTCGGGAGCTGATCTGGCCGGCGCGGCGGACCTGCTCACGCGCGCTGCGGGGCTGCACCTGCCGCTCGTCGTGCATCTCGTGTCCCGGGGCATGCCTCGCCAGGGTACCACGCTGGGCGGCGGTCACGAAGCGTATCACCTGGTGGCAGAGACCGGCGCGCTCTGCTGGTTTGCGACGAATGTACAGGAGGCGGTCGATCTGACTCTGATCGCCCGCCGCGTCGCCGAGGAAGCGCTCGTGCCCGTGCTCATCGCGCAGGACGGCAGCGAGTGCGCCGCCGCGGCGCAGGATCTGCTCCTGCCGGAGAGTTTATTTCTGCGCGATTTCGTCGGCGATGCGTCCGCTCGCATCGACACGCCCACGCCCGCGCAGCGCTTCGTCTTCGGCGAGGCGCGCCGGCGCCTGCCGCGTCGCCACGATCTCGATCTGCCCATGCTCTCGGGTCCGACGCAGGGCGGCGAGAGCTTCGGCCTCGGCGCTGCGGCCCACGCGTACAGCGAGCGCGAGGCGGCGGCGGCGCTGAAGAAGGCGGTCGACGCCTTTGAGTCGATGACCGGCCGGCGCTACGACCCGGTCGTACGACATCGCACCGACGATGCGGAGGTGCTGCTCGTCGTGCAGGGCGCCGCGTACGAACTCGCGGTCGCCGTCGCGGAGGAGTTGCGGCAGCAAGAGAAGCGCAAGGTCGGCGTGCTCGGGGTGCGTTTCCTGCGGCCGCTCGCTGGCGAAGAGATCGCCAAAGCCTGCCGCGGGGCCAAGATCATCGCCGTGCTCGAGCGTCTGCCGCTGGCTGCGAGCGCCGGGCCGCTCCTGCGCGAGGTGCAGAGCGCCTGCGCCGACGCGGAGGTGCGCGGCCGCTTCGTCGACGTGTCCTGCGGCGTCGGCGGCCTGCCGGTCCGCGCCGCAGATCTGGCGCATCTCGTGCGGATGCTGCCGACGACGACGGAGAAGCGCCTGCATCTGGGGCTCGACTTCTTGCAGAAGACCAGCAAGTACCCGAAACGCCAGGCATACCTCGACGCGCTGCGCGGTGAGGCAACAAATCTGCAGCGGCAGGCGGTCCGGGCGGATGGGTGCCTGGACGTGCAGCCGCACGGCAGTGTCGCGTTCGGCTTGCTGCGGCCGGCGGGAGAGCACGAGAGCCTCGCGGGCGACCTGGCGCAGCTCCTGCACGCGCTCGCCGGCGGACATCTGCGCTCGCGCCCCGGCGTGAGCCTGCTGCGCGGCGAAGCGTCGTGCATCGATGCGCTGCTCTGGTCGAGTGACGCCCTGCACGACGTTGGTGACGAGGTGCTCTTCGACGCGCTCGTCGCCAGCGCGGTGTTGACGGCGCAAGATGCAGAGGCGCTTCTGCGCATGAAGGAAGGCGGCACGCTCGTCCTGGTTCGCCGCGCCGGTGAGGAGCAGGCGATCGTGCTGCCGCGCAAAGTTGCGGATGCGCTGGCCGCGCGGAGGCTGAATGTGCGCTGCGTCACCACGGCCAGCGGCGTGGGTGCGGTGGAGGAGGCCGTGCTCGCAGGCGGCATCGCGGCTCTCGCCGATTTCGCCGAGGCGTTCGCGGTCGACGTGAAGAAGCTCTCGTCGCGTCGCGAAGAGGCGCTTGCGGATCTCGCGGGCGCACCGCGCGCAGCGCGCCTGGAAGCGCTGCGATCGGCCTTTCAGTCCTGCGCTCCGCTCGACCCGAGCACCTGCGAGATGGCGACCGGGCAGGCCACGGCGTCGCCGAGCAGTCCGCTGCTCAGGCGGTTCGGCCGCAGCGAGCAGACGCTGGATGCGGTCCCGCGCTTCTTCGATCAGACAGCGGTTCTCTACCGAGATGGTCGGACTGATGAACTGATCGCCGATCCGTACGCGAGCTTTGCGAGCCTGCCGCCGGTGACGTCGACGTTTCGCAGCGGCTTGATGCAGGCGCAGCTCGTCGCCTTCGATCCCGCCACCTGCGACGGCAGCGGCCGCCTGTGGACCTCGTGCCCGGATGGCTCGATTCTGCCCGTCGTCATCAGCGCCAAGGCTGTGCTCGATGTCGCGATGGAGTTGGCGGCCGCGAAGGGCAAGCCGGTCGATGCGTTGCGGCCGCTCCTCAATAAGCTCGCCAAGCAGATCAACCGGATCGTCAGCCAGTCGCAAAGCCCGCCGACCACCGCGCGTGAACTCATGCAGCAGGCGCTCGCCGCGCTTGAGGAGAAGGAGGGCGAAGCGCCCGCGGATCAGCAGCAGGCGCTCGCCGCGCTCATCGAGGAGATCGGCGATCTGCCGCTGGCGCGCACGGCTCCCTTCTTCGATGACGCCGAGCAGCAGGCGAAGGGCAGCGGGGAACTGCTCAGCCTGATCGTGAATCCCGCCGCCTGCCGCGCGCCGGAGTATCTCGCCTGCGCCTGCAAGGGTCGCGGGCTGAAGCTCGTGCCGCGCACTGCGGCGAACATTGCAGCGGCGCAGCGCCTCTGCGAACTCTTTGAGCGCCTGCCGGATGTGCCCGCGAACACGATCGAGCGCCTGCGAACCCATGCACAGGTGGGCCCGCTGGCGGCGATTGCGCTGTCGCGCCACTGTGCGCAGACGTTGCTTGCGGGCGATGGCGCCGAACCGGCAAGCGGTGCGAAGCTGGCGCTGCGGCACGTGCTCACGCTGGCTGAGTATCACCTCCAGCCGCGACTGCAGAAGTTCCTTGAAGAACTGGAGCGCTGCCGTGAGGAACTGGCGCGTGCCATACGGACGCTCCTCGCGGACGCGCTGCCCACGCGCGATCTCGAGGCGCTGGCGCAGGGGCTGGAAGCGCTCGATCGAGAGGAGGCGGATCTGGCGGGGCTGATCGAGCGCGTGGAGGCAGCCTCCGCCGCGCCCGCGGTGGATAGCGCTCGCCTGCGCCGACTCGTCGATCTCGCTCGCCGGCTTGCCGATCTGCGCTGGAAGATCGAACAGGGACCGGACGGCCTCGGCCGCGCTCGCGTGGGTGTGGCGCTTGCAGCGGGCACGGCGGCGTGGGCGGGCGTGTGTCCGTACAACCCCTTCCTCGTTCCGGTCAGCAGCGATGCGTCGGGTGAAGCGGTGGGTTTGGCGCGCGGACTCGCCGAGGGACAATTCCAGCAGGTGCTCGCGGCACTGCGGCTGCTCCGCTGGGCGAAACTCGAGATCGAGAAGCCCCGCGAAGCGCCGCACGAGGCGCCGAAGCTCGCGGGCCTCGCCTACGCGGACCTGACTGACGAAGAGCGGCAGATCTGCCCGCCGCTCGTCCTGGTCGGCGACGGGCGCTCGCTCGCCACGGCGGAACTGTCGCAACTGCTCGACGCGCTTGGCGATGAGTTGCCGCTCAAGGTCGTCTTGCTCTGCGATGCGGCGGGAGCCGCGGGCACATCGTTCGGCGTGGAAGTGCTCGATCCGGCGCCGGACCGTGAACGACTCGACGCAGGGCTGCTGGCGATGCTCGGTCGGCGGGCGTACGTGGCGCAAGGGTCGCTCGCGGACTCGACTCACCTCGCAACAGCCTTCACGGGGGCGCTCGTGTTTGCCGGCCCGGCACTGGTGCAGATCCACGCGCCCAGCCCGCAGCGGCACGGCTTCGCTCCGGAGCACATGCTCGAACAGACGCAGCTCGCGCTGCGCAGCCGCGCCTGGCCGCTCTTTGCGTTCGACCCGTCGCGGGAAGGCGTGTTCGGCTCGTGCCTGTCGCTCGAGGCGAATCCGAGTGTGCGCGAAGTTCTCAGCGCGACGGAAGCGAGGACTCTTACCCCGGTCGACTGGGCGGTGACGGAGGAGCGCTTCGCCGATCACTTCGTCCCGCTCGCGGAGAGTGATCCGCAGCCGACGCCCGTGCAGGAGTACCTGCTGCTCGGCGCGCGGGAGCGGCGGGGTTGCACGCCGTTCGTTGAGCGGACGCAGGGCGAGGAGCCGCAGCGCCTGCGCGTGAGCACCCGCCTCATCCGCGACGCTGATGAGCGGCTGCGCTTCTGGCGCGTGCTCCAGGAACTCTCAGGCGTTGTCACGCCCTTCACAGAAAAGGTCCGCCGCGAGGCTGAAGGGGAACTGGGAGCGGACCAGCAGCGCAGGCTCGACGAACTGAAGCGCGAGTACGAAGCGAAGCTGACAGCCGCCGCCAGCGAGCATGAAGCAGACGCGGTGAATCGCCTCAAGCAACAACTCTTGAGCATGGCGGGCATTCCCAGCGGGTCGCGCCGCAACGGGGGAGGCGCGTAAGCCATGACCGCGACGCTCGGCAGTTCGTTCCGGCACGGCGTCCACCCCGCGGAGCACAAGGAGCAGACCGAGCATCTGCCCCTGCAGCGCCTGCCCTTCGTCCGCACCTACACGATCCCGCTCAGCCAGCACATAGGAGCGCCGTGCAAGCCCGTCGTCAACGCCGGCGACAGCGTCACGCGCGGCCAGGTGGTCGCCCAGCCCGGCGGCTTCGTCTCGCAGACGCTGCACAGTCCCGTGACGGGCACGGTGCGCGACATCGCCCTGCGCCGCCTGCCCAACGGCCAGATGGGTCGCGCGCTCGAAATCGAGGCGGATCCTTTCTCCACGCAGGAACTCGCCGCGGGCGAGCCGATCAACTGGCGCAAGCTGTCGCTCAGCGAGTTCATCGCCAACGTGCAGCAGGCGGGGCTGGTCGGCATGGGCGGGGCGGCGTTCCCCACGCACGTGAAGTACAAGCTCCCCGAGGGAAAACGCTGCGAGCGCCTGGTGATCAACGGCTGCGAGTGCGAACCGTACCTCACCTGCGATCATCGCGTCATGCTCGAGCGGGCGGCCGATCTGGTGCGCGGCATCGAGATCCTCATGACCAAGCTGGAGGCGGACGACGCCTACATCGGCGTGGAGTTGAACAAGCCCGACGCCATCGCGATGCTGCAGGAGGCTGCGGCGCCGTTTGAGCACATTCACGTGCGGCCGCTGAAGGTGAAGTATCCGCAGGGCGCTGAGAAGATGCTGATCAAGGCGCTCTTCGGCGAAGAAGTGCCCGCGGGCAAGCTGCCGCTCGATCTGAACATCGTGGTGAACAACGTGGGAACGATGGTGGCGCTGGCGGACTGGTTCGATCGCCGCCTCCCGGTGGTGGAGCGGGCGCTGACGGTGGCGGGCCCGGGTGTGGAGCGGCCGGCGAACCTGATCGTGCCGCTCGGCACGCCGGTGCGCGAGGTGATGCGTTCTTGCGGGCTCAGTCACGCTACGCGCGAGGTGGTGATGGGCGGGCCGATGATGGGAATGTCGCTGGCGTCGCTCGACGTGCCGGTGCTCAAGGGCACGTCGGGACTGCTCGCGTTCACGGAGTCGGCGATCAATCATCCGACGGAGTACGCCTGCGTGCGCTGCGGGCAGTGCCTGGAGGCATGCGGGAACTTTCTCAACCCCTCGCGCCTGGCGCGCCTGGCCCGCGCCGGACGCTATGACGAACTGGAGAAGTCGTACGTCCTGGACTGCGTGGAATGCGGTGCGTGCACGTACACCTGTCCGTCGGGGGTGCCGATTGTCCATCTGATTCGCGCGGCCAAGGCCGCCCTGCGTGAACGGAAGGCCAAGCAGACATGAGCCGCTTCGACATGCATCTGCTGGTGCAATCCGCGCCGTTTCTGCGGCGAGGCTTGACGACGCCGCGGCTGATGTTCGACGTGCTCGTCGGTCTGGGGCCGGTCGTGGCGGCGGCGGTGTACTTCTTCGGCCTCAGCGCCCTGGTCGTGATCATCTCCGCGACAGCGGGGGCCGCCTTGGCGGAGTTCGTCTTCTCGAAGGAACGGCCGCGCGGAAAGTCGCTGCGCGATGGCAGCGCCCTGCTCACCGGCGTCATCCTGGCCCTGACGCTGCCTCCCGCGATTCCCATGTGGATGGCGTTTCTCGGCGGGGCGGTCGGCATCGGCCTGGGGAAGATGGCGTTCGGCGGACTGGGACAGAACGTCTTCAACCCGGCCCTCGTCGGTCGGGCGTTTCTGCAGGCGGCGTTTCCCACGGCGATCACCACCTGGTCCCAGCAGAGCACGCTCGCTGAGTTCTGGACGATCCGCCCCGGCAACTTCGCCCTGCCCTTCATGCAGGCGCCGCCACCGCCCGTGGATGCGGTGACGACCGCCACGCCCCTGAACCTCATGAAGTTCGAGAACATCCCGACGGACCTGCAGAATCTGCTCCTGGGCAACACGGCGGGATCGCTGGGCGAAACCTGCGCGCTTGTGATCATTCTCTGCGGGGTGTTTCTCGCGCTTCGCCGCACCTACGACTGGCGCATTCCCGTGTCGATCCTGCTGACCGTCTTCGTGTTCAGCGGCATCGTCTGGCTCTTCGACCGGGCGGAGTATCCCTCGCCGACCCTGATGCTTCTCTCGGGCGGGCTGCTCTTCGGCGCGGTGTACATGGCGACGGATCCGGTGACCTCGCCGATCGCGCCACTGGGTGCGTGGATCTTCGGCATCGGGGTGGGGCTGCTGGTCGTGCTCATCCGCATCTGGGGGGGGCTCCCCGAGGGCGTCATGTACGCCATACTGCTGATGAATGCGACGACGCCGCTCATCGAGCGCTTCGCCCAGCCGCGCCCTTTCGGCCGCAACTGGAAGGGGGAGGCGACATGAGCACCACGCCGCTCACCATCTCGGCCAGGCAACAGCAGCCGAGCAGCCTGCGCCTGGTGTTCACGCTCTTCATGGCGGGGTTGATCTCGGGCCTGGCTCTCGCCGGCGTATACCAGGGGACCAAGCCGGCGATCGAGCGCAACCAGGCGCGGGCGCTGGAGCGGGCGGTGTACAAGGTGGTGGCCGGCGCGACGCAGATGCAGAAGCTCGTGCTCAGGGACGGTGAACTGGTGCCGGCGACGGACGATCCCTCGCCGCAGGGGCCGCTGGTCATCGCCGCCTACGACGAAACGGGCGCCTTCGCGGGCTACGCCATTCCCGCGGACGGGCCGGGTTTCCAGGACACGATTCGGCTGCTCTTCGGGTACGACTCGGCGAAGCGGCAGGTGATCGGCATGGAGATCCTGGAGAGCCGCGAAACGCCGGGCCTGGGCGACAAGATCTTCAAGGATCAGGACTTCGTGGCAAACTTCCGCGACCTCGCGGTCGAGCCGGAGATCAAGCTGGTGAAGGAAGGCCGCACCGCGGCGAACGAAGTGGACGCGATCACCGGGGCGACGATTTCCTCGCGTGCCGTGGTGACGATCGTCAACGGCGCGCTGCAGGCGTGGCTGGACGCCCTGCCTGCGCCGCAGGATCTGCCGCCGCTCTCCGCACCCGCCGCCGAGCCGCACAGCGGGGAGGAGATGTGATGCCAAGCACCGCCTCCGATCCATCGCGCGCCTACGCCGAGTTCGTCAAGGGACTGTGGAAGGAGAACCCAGTCTTCATCCAGGTGCTGGGGATGTGCCCCGCGCTCGCCGTCACCAACAGCGCCATCAACGGTCTCGCCATGGGTGCGGCGACGGCGTTCGTCCTCGTCTGCTCCAGCCTCTTCGTCTCGACGCTGCGCACGCTGATCGCCAAGGAAGTGCGGATCAGCACCTACATCATCATCATCGCCACCTTCGTCACCGTCGCCGACTTCATCCTCCAGGCGCTCGTGCCGGATGTACACAAGGAACTGGGCGCGTTCATCTCGCTGATCGTGGTGAACTGCCTGATCCTCGGTCGGCAGGAGGCGTTCGCCAGCCGCAACCCCGTGCATCTCGCCGTGCTGGATGCAGCGGGGATGGCGCTCGGCTTCGCCTTCGCGCTTTTCTGCCTGGGCGCTCTGCGCGAAATCCTGGGGAGCGGCTCACTCTTCGGCGTGACGCTCTTCGGCGAGCGCTTCGAGCCGTGGGTCATCATGATCCTCCCGCCCGGCGGCTTTCTGATGCTCGGCGCGCTGCTGCTCTTCTTCAACTGGATGCAAGAGCGCCGTCTGCGCCGGCCACACGGCCCCAAACAGGGCCAGGTCGCGACCGGGAAAGGAGGCGCCGCGTGAGCGACCTCTTCTGGATCTTCATCTCGGCGATGCTCATCAACAACTTCACGCTGTCGTACTTCCTCGGCCTGTGCCCGTTCTTCGGCGTCTCCAGCCGACTCACCACGGCGTTTCGCCTGGGACTGGCGACGATCTTCGTCATGGTCATCACCTCGCTGTGCGCGTCGTTTCTCAACGCCTTCATCCTGCCCCACGCCCCGTACCTGCGGCTGATCAGCTTCATCGTGGTCATCGCCTCGACCGTGCAGTTCGTCGAAATGGTGATCAAGAAGCTGAGCCCGGCGCTCTTCCGGGCGCTGGGGATCTTCCTGCCGCTGATCACGACCAACTGCGCCATCCTGGCCCTGGCGCTCTTCCAGACGAGCAAGGAATACTCGCTGGTGCAGGGGATCGTCTTCGCGCTGGGCGCGGGCGGAGGGTTCACCATTGCGCTCGTCCTCATGGCGGGCATCCGCGAACACGTGGAGTTGAGCAACGTGCCCAGCGTCATCAAGGGAACCGCACTCAACATGATCATCGCGGGATTGCTCAGCCTGGCGTTCATGGGGTTCGCGGGGCTCTTCAGCGCCGCGTGAAAGGCGCGGGAGCAGCGGCGACAACGGCATGCAGCCGCCCGGCGCGCGAATCTCCGCGCGCGGCGAAACTTCATCCCTTTCTCGGACGTAAGACGATGGCAGAAGGGGTATCGCTGCGCCCCCAGTCCCGGTCCATGCGACGAGCCAGATGAATCACGACAGCCTCATCCCGAGCATGTTTCACCGCCGCCTGCTGCTGCTGGGCGTGCTGGCGCTGGCGGGGATGCTGGGGCTGACGGCGCAGCTCTACTCGCTGATGGTGGTTCGCGGCGAGGGCCATCGCGTCGACGCCTTTCGCCGCCTGGTCAACGAGGAACTCACCCCCACGACTCGCGGGCGGATCCTCGATCGCCACGGCCGCATCCTCGCCGAAGACGCGCCCAGCTACGAGCTGCGCGTGGACTACCGGGTGCTGACGCGGCAGTGGGTGGACTCGATGGCCGCCGCCCAGGCACGCCGCGAGCATGCGGACGACTGGAACGCCCTGACGCAGGCGCAGCAGTGGCGGCTGATCGAGCGTGACTACCTGCCGCGGTACCAGCAGCAGGTCGAGGCGCTCTTCGCCGGGATCGGCCGCATCACCGGCGTCTCCCGGGCGGAACTCGCCGAGCGTGAGGCGCGCATCATCGAGGACGTCCAGCGGGTGTGGGCGTACGTGAACAAGCGCAACCTGGAGCGAGCCCGCGCGGAGAACCGCGCCCGGGAACTCGCCGTCGAGATCAGGCTCGAAGACGTCGCCGAGCCCATCCTCGAGCAGCGGCAGACACACACGCTGCTGGCGAATCTCGACGATGAAGCCGCCTTCGCCCTGCGCCGCCTCGCCGGCGGGGACGGCGTGCCGCATGATCGCAAGGGCCTGCCGCTCGTCGAGATCATCGACTCAGGCACCCGGCGTTATCCCTGCGACCGCCGCACCGTCCGCCTCGACACGTCGCACCTGCCCCAGCCGATCCGCCGGCAGGGAACAGTCGACATCGAGGTGTCGGGCGTCGCCTGGCACCTGCTCGGCCAGATGCGCGACCAGGTCAACAGGGAGGACGTCGAGCGCGAGCCGCCGCGCTTCACCGAGGGCCCCAATCGCGGCGAGGTGAACTTGCGCGGCTACCGCGAAGGCGACGCCGTCGGACACCGCGGCCTCGAGTCGTCCTACGAGGCCTACCTGCGCGGCAGCAAGGGGCTCGTGCGCTACCAGCGCGACACCGGCGAGGAGACCCGCATCGCCCCGCGGCCCGGACGCGACCTGCAACTCACGCTCGACATCGATTTGCAGGCACGCATCCAGGCGATTCTCCAGCCGGAGTTCGGCCTGACAGTGACGCAGCCGTGGCACCGCTCAGCCAACATGCAGACCCCCGAGCACGAGAACCCGACCGCGCCTGACGGCACGCCGCTCAACGCCGCCGCCGTCGTCCTCGACATCGCTTCGGGCGACATCCTGGCGATGGTGAGCCACCCCACGATCGACCGCGAGCAGTTCCGGGAGGAAGCGCAGCAGTACTTCGAGGATGTGGTGCATACGCCGGCCGTCGATCGCACGGTGCAGATGCCCCTGCCGCCCGGTTCGATCGTCAAGCCGCTCGTGCTGTGCATGGGTGTGACGGAAGGCGTATGGCCGCTTGCGCGCGAGGTCGAGTTCCACGGTCACTTCCTTCCCGAGCGCAAGGACATCGACCGCTGCTGGATCTACCGCGACTACTACGGGTGGCAGACCCACTTCGCGAAGTACGGCAAGGGGCTGGGGCCGGCGCTGGCGATCGCTGAATCGTGCAACATCTTCTTTTACACCGTGGCGGGGGAACTGGGGCCGGGGCCGATCGCCAAGTGGTATCGCCGCTTCGGCGTGGAGCGGCCGATCGTCTTTGGCCTGCCGGCCGAGGCGCAATACCCCGGCACGATCGGCCTGCCGGGCGAGGCGCTCCAGTGGCGCGACGCCGTCATGATGGGCATCGGCCAGGGACCGGTCACCTGGACGCCCATGCACGCGGCCAACGCCCACGCGACGCTGGCGCGCGGCGGGGTCTTCATGCCGCCCAAGCTGCTGCTGAGCGGTCCGAATCTGCAGGACTACACCACGCACGATCTCAAGCTCGACCCCGCCGCCGTCGAGGTCGCGCTCGAAGGCATGCGGCAGTCCGCCGAGGAGGAGTACGGCTCAAGCCACCATCTCTCGATCCAGGGGTTCGGCCGCGAACCGATCATCAACGTGCCCGGCGTGAAGGTTCGCGCCAAGACCGGCACGGCCCAGGCCCCGGTGCTGGCGCGGACGAACCAGGCGGGCGAAACGGAGGTCCTCCGCGAGGGCAATCACGCCTGGTACGTGGGCACGTTCAGCAAGGTCGGACAGGCGCAGCCGAGCTACGCCGTCGCGGTGATGGTCGAGTACGGCGGGAGCGGCGGTCGCGTCGCCGGGCCCGTCGCCAACCAGATCGTCTGGGCGCTGCATGACCTGGGATATCTGTCGCAGTAAGGTGAGTCGCTTGGTCAAGCAAGGCGCACAAGTCGAGTCGGCCTCCAAACCCACGCGCGAACTCAAGCCGACGCCCCTGCACGCCATCCGTGATCTGAACCGTGAGGTTCCCGCGGGATCCACGCCGCACATCGTCTGGGCGAATCCCGGCTGGCTCATGCTCTTCGCCGCCGTCTGCCTCACGGTCCTGGGCATCTATGCGATCAACCTGACCGGCGGGCTCGAGGGCGGGCTCAACTACTTCGCCAGGAGGCAGCTCGTTTTTCTCAGCCTCGCGCTCGTCGGCTGCGGCGTCGTGGCCGTCCCCAACTACCGCTGGCTGAGCGAGCTGATGGCGCCGATCGGCGTGCTGACGCTGGGGCTGCTCGTCTTCGTGCTCCTCCCCATGCCGCGCTCGCTGGTTCCCGTGCGCAACGGCGCCACGCGCTGGATCGACCTGGGCGTGATGGACTTTCAGCCAAGCGAGCTGGCGAAGATCGTCTTCGTGCTCTCGATCGCCTACCTGCTGCAGCGGCGGGTGAGCCATCGCACATTCCTGGGCATGCTCGCGCTCTTCGCCTACACCTTCGTGCCGGTCGGCCTGATCGTGATCGAGCCGGATCTGGGCACGGCGAGTCTCTTCATACCGGCGCTGATGGCGATGCTCATCGCGGGCGGCTCGAAGCTGCGACACCTCTTCTTCGTCGCGGGAATGGGCGGGGCTTTCGCTGCGGGGGCGGTGGCGCTGTCGCTCTTCTTCGCCGCCCAACCCGAACCGAGTTACCCGCTGCTGCGCGAGCACCAGGTCAAGCGCCTCGAGGCGATGATCAATACGCTGACGGGCGATACCAGCGGCGCGGACACGATCAACTACCAGGGAGACAAGGCGCGCACGATCGTCGGGGCGGGGGGCGTGAGCGGCCTGGACACGCGCACCGCGCGCGCCACCATCCACTTCAACGCGCTGCCCGAAGATCACAACGACATGATCTTCGCCGTCATCTGCAATCGCTTCGGCTTCGTCGGCGGGTTGAGCGTCATCGCGCTGCAGGGCGCGCTGGTGCTCTCCGCGCTGTGGGTTGCGGGGCTCTGCCGCGAACCGTTCGGCCGCATCACCGCCGTCGGCATCGCCGCCATGCTCGGCACGCAGGCGACCGTCAACATCGGCATGACGATCGGCCTGCTGCCCATCACGGGCATGACGCTGCCCTTCGTCAGCTACGGCGGGTCGAGCCTGCTCACGGGTTACATCATGGTCGGTCTCATTCTCAGCATCGCGCTGCGCCCGCCGGGGCACCTGCAGCGCGACTCCTTCGAGTTCGGCGGTTAATTCGCTTAGACGAGCACCCGCGCGGCGCGGTGTGCGGCGAAGAACTCGCCAATTCCTCACACGAGCATGACACGCCGCGCGCCCCAGCCGCTACACTGCAAGGCGTTGTTCCGGGGAATTCGTCCCCGACCAGGATCGTCGGAGAAAGAGCCAGTCAAGGATCACACAAGATGAGGGAAGCAATCACCACGGCTGTCATTGCGCTTGCCTGCGCCGTAGCGCCCGCGCGGGCCGCCTTCGAATCGCGCCTGGCCGAAGCGACGGCGCAGCGCGACAGTTCTCCGGGTTTCAGCATCGACGTGCCCCGGTTCGAGCCGGCGCGGCCATTCAGCCTCATCGCAACGGAACGCGACAGCGGTGACGCGTACGCACCGGGAGTCTGGCTGCGCGAGGGGAGCTGGCGCGCAAGGCTGCCGCACTGGCAGCATGACTACCGGACGCTGCCGGCGTTGAAACTGCGCGAGTCTTCGGCGCTGCGCGTCGAAGCGCCGGCGCTTACCGATCTTGCGGCGGCGGAGCTTTTCTGCGCCGTGCAGCCGATCTCACTGCTCGGCCCCACGCGCGCCATGCTCTCGCCGCTCGGTGCGGAGGCGTGGGCGGCGCGGGTCGATGCGGCGCGCCCGGGCGGCGCAGGCGTGAACTACCCGCTGCTGGCGCTGCTGTTCTCGCCGGGTCTGGGCCTGCTTGCCGTGAGCGGACTGCTCGCGCTCAGCCGCAGCCGCTGAGCGGTCAGGGCACATCCACGCCCTGCAGCCCGCCGCGCGTGGTCCAGAAGAGGCCGTTGCTCTGGAAACTGAACGGGCTGCGCGGCCGATCGTCCTGATGGGCGAAGCGGATGTCGATTGCGAACGCGGGTTCGAGCGCCTGGTTGCCCTGGGCGATCGCCGCGTAGATCAGATCGACGGCGATGAGGTCGGCGTGTCCGTCCGCGAGCAGGGCCGCGGGCTTCGCGCCGGGCTCATGCCAGCGCAGTTGTTCATCGACGCTGCCGGCACTGGAGAAGTCGGCTCGCTCGTGGAAGACGACCTTGTGGGCAGGATGGGCGATCTCGCTCATCTCGCGCCGCTGAATCACGTTGTACAGCGTCGCTCCGCCCGCCGAACGGAAGCGGTAGTCCATCTGATACATCGTCGAGGAGTAGCAGTACGAGGCGGGCGTCATCGTATCGCGATTCTGCATGTAGCCGCCGTCGCTGCTCTCGCGCACCGCCTGCAACTCGTCGTAGAACGCATCGAGCGGTGCGAAGAACGTCTCGTCGTACGTCTCCCAGTCGCTCGCCAGGTCGTGGCCCACCAGGCGGGCGTAGAGGGGCGAGAAGCCGTCCGGCAGGAAGGGCACGGGCGTCGGGTTCGCCGCGCCGGGCTCCTGCACCGACTGGTTCGGGTCCCGTCGGGCGAAGGGGTTAATCAGTTCATCGCGATGATCCGCCGCGTAGGAAACCAGCCACACGCCGTGCGTCCGCAGGTTGGTCAGCGAACCGCTGACGGCGGCGGTCGTGCGCGCCTGCGAGATGGCCGGGGCGCTGATGGCGATGACCAGCGCCAGGATCACCACGACCACGAGCAACTCGATCAGCGTGAACGCGCTTCGTTTGCGTCTCATAAGGTCCACCGTTGTGCCCGCCTCGAACCGGCGGGTAGAGTCTGAAAGCCGATCACACATTGGCCTTCATCCGCACGAACGGCGGACGCCCGGGCCGACGATTGGGACAGAGATCGGCAGCGGGTGCGGCGAAATGAACCGCGGCGGCGGAATCGCGGTTTATCGGCGTCGCCTGGGGCGCGGCGGCGGCGACAGGCCGCAGAATCGGAGCAGGCGCTCCCCTGGGCGGCGCGACCGAAAGTGCCTATCGTGACCGCTCCTGTCCGGTAACGACGCAACGAAAGGAAACCCAATGGCGAAGATGCTTGTCCTCGGCAGCGGCATGGTCGGGTCCGTCATCGCGGCGGATCTCAGCAGCGACGACGAACATCACGTCGCCGTCGCCGATCTCAATGCCGAAGCGCTTGCGCGCCTGCGCGAGCAGGACGGCGTGGAGACGATTCAGGCCGATCTGTCGCGACCCGGCAGCATCGAGGCGCTCGCCGCTGATTTCGATGTCGTCGTCGGGGCGCTGCCCAGCCGCTTCGGCTATCGCGCCCTCGCCGAGGTCATCGCCGCCGCCAAGCCGTACGTCGACATCAGCTTCATGCCCGAAAACGCGCTGAAACTCGATGACCTGGCGCGGGAGCGCGGGGTCACCGCCGTCGTCGACTGCGGCGTCGCGCCTGGCATGAGCAACCTGCTCGCGGGGTACGGCTACCATCAACTCGACACCTGCGAGTCGATCGAGATCTACGTCGGCGGCCTGCCCATGACCCGCACCTGGCCCTACGAATATAAGGCCGGCTTCGCCCCGTCGGATGTCATCGAAGAGTACACACGCCCGGCGCGCATCGTCGAGCACGGCCGCATCGTCGTGCGCGAAGCGCTCTCCGAGCCCGAGTTGATGGACTTCGCGGAGATCGGCACGTTGGAGGCGTTCAACACGGACGGCCTGCGCAGCCTTGCCGACACGCTCGACGTTCCCTACATGAAGGAAAAGACGCTGCGTTATCCGGGGCACATTGAGCTAATGCGTGTGCTGCGCGAGATGGGCCTGTTCAGCGAAGAGGAGATCGAAGTGGGAGGGCAGCGCGTGAGGCCGCTGGACGTGACCAGCAAGCTCCTCTTTCCCAAGTGGACATTCGCGGAGGGTGAAGCGGACATGACCGTCATGCGGGTGAGCGTCGCGGGCGAGAAGGATGGGAAAGAGCAGCGCTGGCAGTGGGAACTCTTCGATACGTACGACCCTGAGAGCGGCTGGCGCAGCATGTCGCGCACGACGGGCTTCCCCTGCGCCATCATGGCCCGCATGCTCGCGCGCGGAAGCATCGCACGGCACGGCGTCCTGCCGCCGGAACTGCTCGCGGACGACGAAGGGCTCGTGCGGGAGATGCTGGCGGAACTGGCGCAGCGCGGCGTGATCTATGAAATGACGAGTGTCGAATGAGGAATGACGAACGGCTGAACCGGATTCCTCGCGGCGAACGCCTTCATTAGGCATTCGGGTTTCGTCGTTCGTCATTTCCGATCTTGCAGTTTCTCATCGGCGAAGGCGCGCGCCGCCTGGAGCGCTTCGGGCAGTTTGCTCGGCTCCTTGCCGCCGGCCTGCGCCGAGTCGGGCCTGCCGCCGCCCTTGCCGCCGCAGGCCTCCGCAGCGTGTCGCACCCAGTCGCCGGCCTTGAGTCCGCGCTTGATGAGCGATTCGGGCACATGCGCCATGATGGCGACCTTCCCTTCCTGCGCATCGGCGCTGGCGAGCAGGACGGCGCTGTCGGGGTGCTTGGCCTTGAAGACGTCCATGGCGCTGCGGATCGTGGCGCCGCTCGCGCCTTGGAGCGAGGTGACGAGCGCAGGGCCGCACAGCGAGCCGGCCAGTTCGCGCGCCTGGCTCAGGACGTGTTCCGCTTCGCTCGCCGCCGCCTGCTTCTGCGCCGCCTTCACTTTCGTCTGCAGCTCTTCGAGATCGCCGCTGAGTTCCATGCGCTGGCGCACGGGGAGCGTTTCCTGATCGAGGGCCTGGTTGAGGCTCGCAACCTCCTGCGCGAGTTGCTCGACGGGCAGGCTCCCGGCGCGATGCAGGCGCTCGCGCAGCTCCATGGCCTTGTCGCGCGCCGCCGTCGCCTGGGCGCCGGTGAGCGCGACGATGCGGCGGATGCCTTTGGCGACGGCTTCCTCGCTGACGATGACGAAATTCGCCGCGTCGCTGCTGATGCCCAGGTGCGTCCCGCCGCAGAACTCGATGCTATGGTGCCGCCACTTCTCGTGATGCGGGTTGGCGATGAGGTCATCGACCGGCACACCGATCGAGACCACGCGCACGGGGTCGGGGTACACCTCGCCGAAGACCGCCCGCACGCCGTGAATGCGCTTCGCCTTCTCAAGCGGCACGTTGTCCCAGTACACGCGCAGCGCCGCGTTAATGTCCTGGTTGACCAGGTGCTGCACCTGGGTCAGCTCGTCGTGCGACAGCGCCTTGTTGTGCGAGAAGTCGAAGCGCAGGCGATCCTCGGCGACGAGCGAACCCTTCTGCTCGATGTGATCGCCGAGCACCTCGCGCAGGGCGCGGTTGAGCATGTGCGTGGCGGTATGGTTGGCCATGATGGGCCTGCGGCGGGCGGCGTCGACGCTCATCTGGACCGCGTCGCCCGCGCCGATGTGGCCGCTCGTGACGCGGCCGATGTGCAGCACGTAGTCTCCGGCGGGCTGGGTGTCTGCGACGTGGAAGCGGGCGCCGTCGCGCGTGATGACGCCGGTGTCGCCGATCTGTCCGCCCATGGCGGCGTAGAAGGGCGTGCGATCGGTGATAACGCCGATGAGCCCGTCGGCGCCGGTCGACGGATGGGCCCGCTCCACAAACTGGTCGCCGTCCCAGATGGAGACAATGCGCCCTTTGCACTCGAAGCCGCTGAACTTCGGGGCATCGTCGGTGGGGTCGATGCCCTGGACCTTGAGGGCGCTGAGCGCTTCGGTGCTCAGGGCGAGGCGCGCCGCGGCGCTGCCGCCCTGTCCTGCGGCGCGGGCAAGCTGCCGCGCCTCTTCCATGCGCTCTTCGTACCCTTGAAGGTCGACCTCGAGGCCGCGCTCCTGCGCCATGATCTGCGTGAGGTCGATGGGAAAGCCGTAGGTGTCGTGCAGGAGAAACGCATCTTCGCCGGAAATGCGTTTCGTCCGCGTTGTCTGCTCGCGCTTCGCCGCCTGCTCGAAGAGCGCGATGCCGCGGTCGAGTGTGCGCCCGAAACTCTCCTCTTCATCGCGAATGACATCGATGACGTGCTGAGGGTTCTTCGTGAGTTCGGGGAACGTATCGCCGAGCAGGCGCACGACCGCGCCGACGAGATCCGCGAAGAAGACGCCCTTGACGCCGAGCGTCTGCCGCCCGTGCCGCACCGCCCGCCGCAGGATGCGCCGCAGCACGTAGCCGCGTCCCTCGTTGCCCGGCTGGGCGCCGTCGGCGATGGCGAAGGTCAGCGTGCGAATGTGGTCGGCGATGATGCGATAGGCGATGTCGATCGGATCGTCGAGCACGCCGCCGTACGGCCGGGCGCCGGTGACGCTGCGGATCTCCTCGAAGAGCGGCGTCCACAGGTCCGTGTCGTAGTTGCTCGTCTTGCCCTGGAGGACGCGCACGATGCGCTCAAAGCCTATGCCCGTGTCGACGTGCTTGGCGGGGAGCGGCATGTGCGAGCCGTTCTCCAGCCGCTCGAACTGGATGAAGACGAGGTTCCAGATCTCGATGACGTC
>CAZZPX010000013.1:0-1082 GCA_964655955.1 uncultured Phycisphaerales bacterium
CGAGCACCATGTAGGCCTGGGCGCGGGCGATGGCGAAGTACGGCTCATTCTCGCGATCGAAGCTGATCGTCTTGAGGAGGAAATGCGGGTACTGGGCGGGAAGCGCGAGCAGCGCATCGTAGATCGCCTGGCGTCGCGCCGGTTCGACCAGGTCGCTGCCGGCGATCATGGCAAGCAGGCGCATGGAATTGAACAGATCCTGCCGCAGCATCGCGTCGTCGTGGAGGATCGTGCCGCCGGCGGACGCGGCCGCCCAATCCGGGGCCAGGTTCTCCGCCAGCAGCGGCTGCGCCAGGCCGTTCTGCAGTTTCTCGTGCACATCGTCCCCGAACCACCAGAAGACAGGGTAGCCGATGTAGTTCTGCAGATAGTCAGTGAAGGGTTCGGCGGCGAAGTAGTCGTGGAAGAACGCCTCCCAGGCAGCCGTGGTGTACTGCGGCTTGGTGAGGATGGCGTTGGCGACATTGATCGAGTCCTGCGGCCAGTCGTTCGTCGCGATGACGTTGAGATGGTAGGTGAGATCGACTTGATCCTGCTGGGAAAGCTGATCATCGGCGCGGAGGCACGAAGCGAAGCAGAGTAGAAGTGCGGCGACGAAAATGGCGCGCAGCGGTCGCGGCACCACTTTCGCGGTGGCATCGTCATCCCCCTCGAGACACTGCGTCGTCATTCCCGCGAAAGCGGTCATGACGACAGCGCCGCTGCGAGTGGATTCAGCAGGATCGATCATCTGGGCGTCTCCATGGCGGCGGATCGCAACCTGTGTGGAAATCGATCGAGACCGGCGAGGAGCGATTCCGCTCGTCGCCAGGGGCGCGTACTGAATGTGAGCGCGGCGAGCGCGCCGCGCCGACTCGGTGACCGGTTACGGCTCACAGAGGTAATCGGCGAGAAGGATGCCGAGGTCGGACTGGTCGGTGTCGCCGTCGCCGTCCAGATCGCCGTTGCCGTTGAGCAGGTACGCCGCGAGCAGGATGCCCAGATCGGCCTGGTCGGTGTCGCCATCACCGTCGAGGTCGCCGGCGCAACCGCCCTCATCGATGAGTTGCACGTGGACATCGTCGAGGTAGACGCCGTCGCCT
>CAZZPX010000013.1:1092-10786 GCA_964655955.1 uncultured Phycisphaerales bacterium
GAGTATGTCACGTAGACGGGGCGATGCGCCCATTCGGTGAGCGGCGTGCCCCAGGTGCTGAAGGGCTCGGCGAGACCGGTCGCTTCGTAGGTGTTGCCGTCGTCGTCCGCGACCTTGACGCCGATCACCTGCCCCGCCTCGCCGTCGGCAGTGATGGTGACCTGCCACCACTTGTCGGCGTCGAAGAGGAAGTCGCCGGGCAGGCCCATCTCGTCGCGGACGTCGTTGCCCCCCCAGCCGACCTCGGGGAACCAGCCATCGGCCGGCGGCACGCCCACCTCGTGCACGCTGACATCGTCGAGGTACACGCCGCCTCCTTCGCTGTTGTAGCTCAGCCGCTCGGGCCGGGCGGTGAACGTCTCGCCGACGGGATCTCCATCCGTAAGGTCGTCTCCCCAGATGGAGAAGGGCTCGTTGAGGTCGGTCGCCTCGTAGACCGTGCCGAAGTCGTCGCTGATGGTGACGGACTGGACGGTGCCGGCAGCGCCGTCGGCGACGATCTGCACGGTCCACCACTGGTCGGTGGCGAAGGCGTCGTAGGTCGGGCTCAGCCCCATCTCGTCGCGCAGGTCGTTGGCGAGATCGCCGGCCCCGAGCACGGGTGCCCACCCGTCCGCCAGGCCGTCTTCGACGCGGTAGAGGAAGAGCTGATAGCACCGGCCGGTGTCGGGCCAGTTGTTCCAGGGCTCACTGCGCAGGACGGGCGTACCGTGCAGCGCGTCGGCGGTGACGTAGACCGAGAAGGTCTCCTGCCAGAGCAGGGGGCCGAGGTTGGGATCGCCGTTGAGGGCGCTGTGCTGGATGTCGCTGAAGTTGGCGGGGAAAGCGACGCAGGTGGTGCCGCTGTGTCCGTCAATCTTGGTGATCTGGGCCGTGTCATCGCCGTACCAGCTATACCAGCCGAATTGGCCGATCAGGTCGCCCTCGTCGTAGTCCTCGAAGTCGGTGACGAAGCCGTTGTCCTCGCCGCCCTGCCAGATGAAGAACTGGTAGCTGTACCCTTCGCCGTCGTAATCGCTCCAGGGTTCGCAGCGGAAGGCGGGGTTGCCGTTGCTGCGGGCGCTGGAGATGTAGAGCCAGAAGCTGTCCTGCCACGTGGCCGGCGGGTAGATGAGCGGATCGACGTCGAGCAGGCCGAGGTGCTGGATCTCGGTGTAGTTGCTCGGGTAGGCGACGGCCTGGGCGCCGCTGTGAACGCGGGCGTTGGTGATCTCCGCCTTGATGTCGCCGTACCAGCTCCACCACTGTTCGGGCCAGTCCCCCGGCTGGTCGGGGACGGGTTGGCCGAGGACATAGCCGGCTGACGCCTCGAAGCCCGTGGCGAACCACTCGAAGTCGAGTTCTTGTCCGGCGGCTCGCTCAGCGGAGCCAACAATGAGCAGCATGATGCTGGCAGATGCGATACCGAGTTTCATCTTTCTCTTCCTTCATGCAGGCGCGGGTACGCCAGGGGGTGTCGGGAAAAAGCGGCGGACGCCGCGAAAAAGACACAGACACCCTTTTTCTACTGCCCAGATTGGGTGGGGGCAAGGACTTCCTGGAGAATTGCGCCAAGGAACCGCTCGGCCCGCATCCGGTCGTGGAGCGGGGCTGGGCAGGGCGGCTATTCTGCTCGCGCGACACACCGGCCCGGGAGAGGAAAGGAGCGAGCATGCCTCAACGAGTCCCCGGCAGACGGCGCCTGCGCCGCCGCGACTACGCCCAGGGCGCCGCAGCGCTCGCCCGGCAACTGATCGGCCGTCGCCTGGTGCGCAACGTCGACGGGCAGCGCCTGGCGGGAATCATCGTCGAAACGGAGGCGTATATCGGCGTGCGCGACCGCGCCAGCCACGCCTTCGGCGGGCATCGCAGCCCCCGCAACGAGTCGATGTACCAGGGGCCCGGCCGCGCCTACGTGTACTTCACCTACGGCATGCACGAGATGTTCAACATCGTCTGCGGGCGGGCGGAGGAGCCGGTCGCCGTACTGGTGCGGGCGCTCGAGCCGACCGAGGGGCTGGAGGAGATGCTGCGTCGGCGCTCGGCGCGGCCGCGCAAGACGCCTCTGCGGGCGACGGATCTGTGCAGTGGTCCGGGAAAGTTGTGCGAGGCGCTGGCGATCGACCGCTCGCTGGATCGGGCGGATCTGGCGCGGGGGGATCTGATCTGGTTAGAGGAGGGTCTGGGCCCGGCAGCGGAAGGCGATCTGCTGGTTTCGCGGCGGATTGGAGTTGACCGCTGCGGAGACTGGGCCATGATGCCCTTGCGCTGGCTGCGCGCCGAGAGTCGGTATGTCAGCGCCCCGGCGAAAGAGGCCGCCAAAGTGCCGGCGGACTTTGCAGAATCCTGAACGAGGAGGTCGATATTTCCGAATCGACGGTAGTACGATTGCTCGTGTGAATTTGTTCAACGAGGTGAGCCGTGTCTGAGCATCTGGCCGTCAACTGGGAGAACATGATCGCCAAGGCGGGTACGTACCCCGAGCAGGCGTTTCATTTCGTGCGCGAAGGACTCGCCTACACCGTCGAGACGCTGAGCCGCAACAGCGAGGAGATGGACGAGGACGATCGCCACGTCTCCGGTCAGGAGCTGTGCCTGGGCATGCGCGATCTGGCGATCAAGCGCTACGGACCGCTCGCCGGGCTGGTGCTCACGCGCTGGCACATTCACAAGACGGAAGACTTCGGCCGGATCGTCTTCGCCATGGTCGATTCGGGTCTGATGCGGGCGACGGCCGAGGACTCGCTCGAGGACTTCCAGAACGTCTACGACTTTGCGGAAGAGTTCAACCCGCACGATCTCGCGGCACGGATCTGAGCAGCGACGAGAGCGACCGGGGGAGCGGCTTGCGCCATGGAGTCGCGGTAGGTGCGCCCCCGGCCAGCGGCGAAGGCCACGCGCCCGGCAGCGTTGCGGTATCGTGAGTGCATGGCTGAGCAACCCCAGGGCGAACACGAGGGCGACGCGACGCCCGCGCAGGACGAACCGGTGCAGGAGGTTTCCGTGCCGCCGGAGGCGGTCGACGAGGCTACGTCGAAAGAATCGGCGGGCCTGCTGACGATCGACTGGCAATCGCTGCACCTGTGGCAGATCCAGCCGATTCGCGACAGCGTCTTCATCGCGGCGCTCGTGCTGCTGGTGCTGATCGGTTACTGGCTGTCCGCGATCACGGTGCCGCTGCTCATCGCGCTGACGCTGGCGTATCTGACCGAGCCGCTGATCCGCAAGGCGCATCGCGACTGGGGATGGACCCGACCGCGCACGATACTGCTCATTCTGGGCGTCACGGGCGCGTTGGCGGTGGTAGCGCTGTTCGTGGCGATTCCGCTGGTGGTGGGGCAGACGCTGCGCCTGATCAGTGAGATTCCCAACTACCTGCAGGCGGCTGAGGACTACCTCGCCGACCATCGCTACTCTCCCGCCATTCAGAAGCTCGTCGACACGATCCAGGACATGATCGCCGGCCGGGAGAACATCGAGGCGGGCCCGGTGGTGACGACGGCCGGCGAAGCGGTGCGGATGGCGGCGGGGATCGTCGGCTCGGTCATCTACGTCATCTTCGCGCTCTTCCTCATTCCCTTCTACTACTACTTCTTCGCCTTGTGGTACCCGAAGATTCTGCACTTCGGCAGGCACCTCATCCCCGGAGCCAACCGGGAGCGCGTGCTGTACCTCATGCGGAAGATGGACGCGGCGGTGGCTGGGTTCGTTCGCGGCCGACTGGTCATCTGCTTCATCATGGGCCTGCTCTTCGCGATCGGCTGGTGGGCGAGCGGCGTGCCCTACTGGCTGCTGCTGGGCATGCTGGCCGGGGCGTTCTCGCTCGTCCCCTATGTGAGCGGCATCGTCCTGCCCGTCGCACTGGGGCTGCTGTACTTCAAGCTGGCGGGCGACGTGGCGGAGGATGAGACGGTCAACTACTGGCGACTGGCGTGGCCGGTCGTCGTGTACGCCATCGTGCAATTCCTGGAAGGGTACGTGCTCATTCCGCTGATTCAGGGGAAGGCGACGAATCTGGATCCGGTCACGCTCCTGGTGGCTGTGCTGGCGGGCGGCACGATCATGGGGTTCTACGGCATGATCCTGGCGATCCCCGCCGCCGCCTGCATCAAGATCCTGCTGATCGAAGTGGTCTGGCCGCGCTTCCGCGCCTGGGCGGAAGGCAGCGCGGAGGATCCGCTGCCGATCTCCAGAGAGTAAGGGGAGTGGGCAGCCCGGGGACGTCAGTCGCCCTCGGTTTCCTTGCGCATCATTAGGCAGCGCGGCGAACCTCGCGATCGGATGCTTCTGCGGCCGCTTCATCGCTCGTCGCGAAGTCATCCTGGCCGTACCCCAGCAGGCGGCGAATGTCCTCCCAGATCAGGTACAGCCCGGGCACGACGAGCAGCACCAGCGCGGTGACGAATCCCAGGCCGAAGCAGACGCTGATCGCCACCGGAATGAGGAACTGCGCCTGGAGGCTCGATTCGAGAAGCATGGGCGTGAGGCCGGCGATGGTGGTCAGGCTGGTGAGCAGCACGGCGCGGAAGCGGCTCAGCCCGGCGCATTGGGCGGCGTCGCCAAGCGGCAAACCTGCGGCGAGCTTACTGCGGAGCGTCTGCAGCAGGATCACCGAGTCGTTCACCACGATGCCCGACAAGCTGACGAAGCCGACGAGAGACGGCATGGTGAGATCGAAACCCATGACGACGTGCCCGATGACGGCGCCGATGAAGCTGAGCGGAATCGCCGCCATGACGATAAGGGGCAGCGTGAAGCTCGCAAAGACCCAGGCGAGAAGCATGTAGATGATCGCCACGCCGATCAGCAGGCCCAGTTCGATCGACGCGGCAGTCTGCTGCGCTTCTTCCGTCTGGCCGGTGACGCGGGCAGTGACGGGAAACTCGGACTCGAGCCGCGGGAGTGTCTCCCCGTCAAGCTGCCGGGCGATCTTGGCGGCGTTGTTGATCTCCTCATCGAGTTCAGCCGTGACGGTGACGGTGCGCAGACGATCGCTGCGGTGGATCTGGGCGTAGCCGCGTTCGATCTCGACTTCCGCGATCTCGTGGAGCGGAATGAGACGGCCGCCGGGCGTGACGAAGCGAAAGTCGCGCAGATCCGACTCGCTGCGGCGATCGTGGTCGGCGAAGACGACGCGCACTTCCACGGTGTCACGGCCGCGTTGAAACTCCTGCGCCGTCTCGCCGTAGAACGCCGCCCGCAGTTGCCGGGCAAGCTCCACGCTGGTGATGCCGAGCGGCCTGGCGCTGTCGCGCAGCGTAATCTTCGCTTCGTAGGTTCCCTTGCGCAGGTTGTCGTCCGGATCGGAGAGGCCTGGTATGTGCGCGAGTTCGCCGCGCAAAGCGAGCGCCGCCTGCTTGAGCGCATCGAGGTCGCGGCCTGCGAGTTCGACCTGCACCGGCTGTCCACCGGGGTTGATCTGCTGCTGCTTGTAGCGAATGCTGACCACTTCGGGGATGTCGATGGTGAAGCTGCGCCAGGCGCTGAGCACGGCGTCGGCGGTCTGCGTGCGCTTCTCCGATTCGAGCAGTTCCGCGATGACGGTGAGCACGTGCGAGCCGGTCTCGTCGTTCTCGACTGCGCCGACGCCGGCGGCGGGGATGCTGCCGAACTGCACCATGACGTGCTGCACGAGGTCGGCGTCGCCCTGGTCGAAGGCGGGGTCATCGTTGATCGCGCGGAGGCCTTCGTCGAGGCGCCGGGCGACTTCCTCGGCGATCGAGATGTGCGTGCCCGCGGGGAGGATCACCTGCGCCTGAATGACATTGCCGTCGAGCTTGGGGAAGGGCGTGAACTCCAGCCGGCCCGAGGCGACGTAGGCGGCGCAGATGAGCAGCATGGAAAAGGCGCCGGCGACCGCGGCGTAGCGGAAGCGCAGGGCCCAGGCAAGCATCGGCTTGTAGAACCGCTCGACCGCGTGATCCAGGGCGCTGTCGAAGATCTGCCGCAGGCGCAGCGGCGGCAGGCCCGCCTCCCGCTCGTGCTTGAGCGAGTGGCGCAGGTGCGCGGGCAGGATGAGAAACCCCTCCAAGAGTGAAATCCCCAGCGCGAGCAGCACGCCGATCGGCATCACGCGCAACGTCTTGCCGATGTCGCCGGTCATGAAGAGCAGCGGCAGGAAGGCGGCGACGGTGGTCAGCGTCGAGGCAGTCACGCCGACCCACACTTCGCGCACGCCTTCGACGGCTGCCTTGAGCGGCGAAGCGCCCTGGCGGTAGTGCACGTAGATGTTCTCGCTGAGCACGATGGCGTCGTCGACGATGAGCCCCAGCGCCAGCACCAGCGAGAACATGCTGATCATGTTCAGCGTGTGGCCCAGCAGGTGCATGGCGAAGATCGTGCCGAGAAACGACACGGGAATCCCCAGCGCCACCCAGAACGCCAGGCGCAGGTTGAGAAACGCCGCGAGCACCAGCAGCACGAGCGCGAAACCGATGAGCCCGTTGTCGATGAGCAGGTCGAGGCGGCTTGCCACATCGCGGGCGAGGTTGCCCCAGACGGCGATCTCGACCCCCTCGGGAAGCAGGCCCTGCGGGCGCAACTCCGCCACGAGCCGCTGCACTTCCGCGGCGATCTCGAGAGAGTCCTCGTTGTCCGTGGCATCGATGTGAATGATCGCCGCGCGCCGGCCGTCGAAGCGAATCGAGCGCTCCGTCTCTTCGTACGTGTCGGTAATCGTGGCGACATCGCCGAGACGGATCATCCCGCCGCGCGGCGAGGAGAGCACAACGATGTCGCAGAACTCCTCGGCGCTGCGGCTCTGGTCGGTGAGCCGCAGCGAGGTCTTGCCCCCCACTGCTTCCACGCTTCCGGCCGGGCTGTCGAGACTCTCCGCCGCCACGCGGGCCGCCACGTCCTCAATGGACAGGCCCCACTGCAGGAGCGCCTTCTGCTGCAGTTCGATACGAATCTGTCGTTCGCTGAAGCCCTCGACCGTCGCCAGCGACACGCGCGGCGAGGCGACGAGATAGTCCTTGATGTCATCCGCGAGCCGCTGCAACTCCCCCGGCGTGACGTCGCCGAAGAGCGCCAGGCTCAGCACCCGGTCCGGCTGATCGAGTTCGTAGACGATCGGCTGGTCGGCGTCGGCGGGAAAAGTGTCGATGCGGTCGATCGCGTTCTGCACGTCAAGCTGGATCGAGCGCGGATCGTACCCGTCCGCGACCTTGGCGCGCACGGAGCAGAAGCCGTCCCGCGCGAGCGAATCGATCTCGGCGATGCCGTCGATCCCGTCGACCGCGTCCTCGATTTTCAAAACGAGGTTCTCTTCGATCTCGGCCGCCGCGGCGCCGGGATAGGTCATGTCCACGGCGACGACGTCGGAGGAGAAATCGGGGAAGGTCTCGCGGCGCATGTTCCATACGCCCAGCACACCCAACGCAATGAGGGCGAGCATGAGCAGATTGGCGGCGCTGCGGTGGGCGGCGAAGTAACGGATCACGGCTGCGCCTCCGCAAGTGAAGCAAGCTGCTCGGGCTCGCCGCGCAGCTTCATGCCGGGCACCGCGGGAAAAAGATCGGTGACGATGACGCGATCGCCGGTCACGAGCCCCTCGTCGACGATCGCCACCTCGCCCTGCTCGAAGCGCACGTTGACCGGCCGCAGTTCCAGTTCGCCGGCGCCGTTCATGAGCATGACGCGCCCTTCGCGGATCGAGCGGGCGGGAACGCGAAAGACGCTCTCGTGCAGGCGGCCGTCGAGCACGCCTTCGCAGAACATGCCCTCGACGAGCGGTGGCCGCTCGGCCCGGCCGAGGTTCGCATAGGGATCGTCAACGCGGATCACCACGGTGAGCATGCGCGTAAAGGGATCGAGTTCGCCGAGGAAGCGGTCGAGCGTGCCCCGCCAGCGCACATCCTGCTTCGTGCCCGCGAGAATGACCTCGCCCCGAATCGGGCCGTCCCTGGTTTCCCACGGCCGATTCAGCATGCCGGATTCGAGCGGCGACATCAGCTCCTCGGGCAGCCAGTGCTTGAGATCGTCGAGCGCGATTTGGCAGTGCAATTCGGCGGCGTCGACGCTGAAGAGTTCGAGCATCTCCTCGCCGAGCTTGATGTTGCGGTCGGCCTCGACGCTGACGCGGCGGACGCGGCCGTCGAAGGGCGCGCGAATGGTGCAGCGTTCGATGTCGAGCTGCGCCTTGTCGATCGTCGCGAGCGCCGCTTCGAGCGCTGCCTGCTGCTGGGCCCGGCGCGGGGCGATGAGATCGAGCGCGTTGCGATTCGCCTGGCGCGCGGCGCGGTGCGCCAGCACCTGCTGTTCGCGGACATCGACGTCCTTCTGGTTGGCTCCGCCGCGCTCCAGGGCTGTCTCCGCCCGCTCCAGATCCGACTCGGCGAGGCGCAATTGCTCGTCCACGATCGCCCGCTCGCGCTCGAGATTCGTCTCCTCCTGCGTCAGTTGCAGCAGTACCTGTTCGGCCTCGGCCTTCGCCGCCCGGGCCTGTTTCAGCGCCAGCTGGTAGTCGCTGTCGTCGAGGCGCACGAGCACAGTGCCGCGGATGATCGGCTGGCCCGTCTCGAGCTGCGGGTACTTGTAGGTGACGACGCCGGTGACCTGGGCGACGGCGGTCCAGGTGGTGGCGGGCTTGACGTTTCCGTAGCCGCGCAGCTCCGCCCGGATGTTTTGGGGCTGGACGGTGAGGTATCGGACGATGCGGGCCGCCTCGCCCGCGGCGGAGGCGGTGACGGTCTGCCCGCCGCGCAGCAGGAGCGCCGCGATGACGACGCCGATGGCGAGCAGCAGCACGGGCATGGTCAGGCGCTGGATCCAGTCTCGTACGGTCATGGCGGGCCTCGAACAAGTGGAAGGAGTCGTCGCGATCGGCGCGCACCGGGTGCGGGTGAGCCGTGAACCGCAGGTGTATCGGCGGGTTGGAGGGGTCGGATCAGGCGGAGTCGTCCGATAGTGCTCGAACGGAGTGAGCCGCGGCGTCCCCGCCCGCGGTGTGCTGACAGGAAGCGGAATGAGCGCCGGCGTGTGCTGCGCTGGTGTCCCCGGCGTGCAAGCGCGTGGTACACTGTTCGACCGTGCCCAGAGAAGCCCGACGCTGACATTCCGCGGCTTTCCGGGCGTCCCGCGTTCGCAGACCCCGCCCCTCGATCGGGCATGTCTCGAAGGATCCTCCGATGCGCGCTCTCGTCAAAACCCGTGATGCTGAGGGTATGGAGTTCTTCAACGACCGACCTGAACCCACGATCGGCCCCAACGACGTGCTGATCAAGATCCGCAAGACCGGCATCTGCGGCACGGACCGGCACATCTGGGAGTGGGACGACTGGGCCTCCAGCCGCATCCCACTCGGCACCGTCATCGGGCACGAATTCGTCGGCGACGTCGTCGAGGTCGGCAGCGAGGTCGACGGCATCAACATCGGCGATCGCGTCTCCGGCGAGGGACACATCGGCTGCGGGCAGTGTTCACTCTGCCGCACCGGCAACATGCACATCTGCGCCAAGGTGCAGATCATCGGCATCGACCGCGACGGGTGTTTCGGCGACTATCTCAACCTCCCCGCCGTCAACGTCTGGCCCGTCCACCCGCAGATCCCCGACAAGATCGCGGCGGTCTTCGACCCGCTGGGCAACGCCGTACACACCGTCATGTCCGGCGAGGTGTCGGGCAAGACCGTCCTCATCACGGGCGTCGGCATCATCGGCCTCATGTCCGTGACCGTCGCCAGCCGCATCCGCTGGAGCACGTCCAGGGTGCGGTA
>CAZZPX010000013.1:10796-17779 GCA_964655955.1 uncultured Phycisphaerales bacterium
GGCGTCCTGCTGGCGTGCGCGGCCCGCATCTTCGTCACCGACATCGACGATCGCCGACTCAAGATCGCGCGCGACCTTGGCGCCACGGACGCCTTCAACGCCCGCGCTGACGAGTGGATCGAGGAGATCCGGGCGGTGACGCGCGGCGAGGGCGTGGACGTCTTGCTGGAGATGTCCGGCATCGCGGCGGGGATTCACCAGGGCTTTGCCGCCCTGCGCCCCGGCGGCCGGGCCGCCCTGCTCGGCCTGCCCGGACGCCCCATCGAGTTCGACCTCGCCAACGAGGTGATCTTCAAGGCGGCGACGGTGATCGGCGTCAACGGCCGGCGCATGTTCGAGACCTGGTACCAGATGCAGGAACTGCTCCTCTCCGGCAGGCTGCAGCTTGAGCCGATCATCACGCACGAACTGCCCATGGGGCAGTTCGCCAAGGGCTTCGGCCTCATGCAATCCGGCGAGGGGATCAAGATCGTGCTGGACTACGGCAAGTAAGCCGCCGCGGACCTGTTACTTCCAAGTAAAGCCCAAACAGATCTCATGTGCAGCCGCGTCGATACGAGGCAAGTCGCCAGGAAAGACCGTGCGATGCGCGAGCGATCGGCTACACTAGGCTAGGTTCGGCTGCACCCGGACCGGCTGCCGATTTCCGCGCCCTGAACTCCGCATTTTCCGGAACCCCCGGGCGGGCAGGGGCGAAGAGAAGGGCAGAGGCGCAGTGTGCGCCCCTTTTTCGGTGCGCTGGTGCCGCATCGACGGCTCGAAGGAGAAGACATGAACAAGCAGCACTCGACCCGGCGCTTCGCGTTCACGCTGATCGAGCTTCTGGTGGTGATCGCGGTCATCGCCCTCCTGATCGGCATCCTCTTGCCGGCGCTCGGCAAGGCTCGCAGCCAGGGACAGAGCGCCAAGTGCCAGGGCCACCTGCGGCAGTACGCCTCCGCCCACCAGATCTACATCACGGATCACGGCCTGATGCCGGGGCTTGGCGCGGGGAACGAGAACTCGCTCAGTTCCCAGGCCTGGGTCGTGGAGACAGGCGTTTTCGACTCCGAGGAACTCGGGATCACCATCGACCCCACCGCCGCGAAGATCATGAACGGTTTCCCGGAGAAGTACCTGAAGGACCCGCGCGTGAGCAGTTGCCCCGCCGATCCGCAGACCCGGCCCGGCGCCGAGGCCGGTGAGCGCGTGGGCAATCTCCTGGTGCCTGATGAAGATCCCAAGGCAGTCGGCACGTGCATGACCCGGGTGTGGTTCAACGAGCAGCAGGACACCGGCGATCCGCCCCCTGACTACGTGACGCTGCACGCAACGGCGTACGCGACGATCGGGGGCATCACCGAGTCGCACCCGATGCGCTACCTGCGCGCGGACCGGCTTATTCACCCGTCGCAGACGGTGGACGTCGTCGAGGAAGATGAGAATTCGACGCTCAGCAACAGCGTCTTCGTCCCCGAGGACTGGACCTCGGGTGGCTATCCGCCACTGCCGGGCCAGGAGAACCTCATCTCCAACAACCACCCCGCCAAGTCGGGCAATCTTGCGTATCACGACGGCCACGTCAGCAACATCCCCAACATCGAGACCAAGTACTGGGCTGAAGAGGATTTCGAGACGCGCCTCGAGATCATCTGGTGGCCGTATTACAAGGACAACGACGATCAGCCCTGAGCCCGTCGCAGAAGATGCGACCGTCTCCGCGCCGCGGCTGAGCGGCGCGCAGCGGATAAGCCGAAGGAGGCTTCGCAGAGGTCGATACAGATGGCGATGAGAGGTCACAACCAGCGCCCAGCTTTCACGCTGATCGAACTGCTCGTCGTGATCGCTGTCATCGCACTTCTGATCGGCATCCTCCTCCCCGCCCTGGGCAAGGCCCGCAGCCAGGGGCAGAGCGCCAAGTGCCAGGGGCACCTGCGGCAATACGGCACGGCCCACCAGATCTACGTCACCGATCACGATGTCATGCCCGGGCTGGGAGAAGGTGAAGGCTCCGGCGCGCTCAATTCGCCCGCCTGGCTCACCGAAGTCGGCGTCTTCGACACGGACCACGAGGGCCTGACGATCGACGTCGACGCCGGCGCCGAAGCCATCATGAACAAGTTCCCCGAGAAGTACCTCCGGGACGCCCAGGTGGTGACCTGTCCCGCCGATCCGCAGACCCGCTGGTCGCCGCCCGGCGAGGATATGTATCCGCTGTCGCGGCTAGGCAACCTGCTCACGCCCGAGGAGGATCCCAAGGCCGTCGGCGCCTGCTTCACGCGCGTGTGGTTCAACACCAATCCGAACGGTCCCGACGACGAGTGCCCCCCCGACTACATCGTGATGGACCGGCAGGTCTTCGTCACAATCGGCGGGCTGACGGAGTCGCACGGCCTGCAATTTCTGCGGCCGGATCGCCTGGTGCACCCGGCGCTGAGCGCCGATGCGGTCGAGGAGGACGAAAAGTCGACCTTGAGCAACAGCATCTTCGTGCCGGAAGACTGGATCTCCGGCGACTATCCCCCGCAGCCGGGCGACAAGAACCTGATCTCGGACAATCACCCGGCGAAGTCCGGCAACGTCGTGTACCACGACGGGCACGTGAACAACATCCCCGACATCCACGCCAGATACTGGGCCGAGGACGACTTCGAGACGCGCCTCGCGATCATCTGGTGGGACTTTGGCGATTGAGAGGCGAATCAACAGGCGTGCGAGGCTGCGAACCGCCCGCGGCATCGCTCAGTGTGCGAGAGAGGCGGCTTTGCCGGAGAGCGACACGATGAACAGGCGCGACACAACCCGAAAGCGAGCGTTCACACTCATCGAACTGCTGGTCGTCATCGCCGTCATTGCGCTTCTGATCGGCATCCTGCTGCCTGCCCTGGGCAAGGCCCGCGCCCAGGGGCAGAGCGCCAAGTGCCAGGGGCACATGCGGCAGTACGGCACGGCCCACCAGATCTACGTCACTGACTACGACGTCATGCCCGGACTGGGCAAGGGCGAGGGCTCCTCCGACCCGGATTCGCCGGAGTGGATCACGGAAGTCGGCGTCTTCGACAGCGATGAGTTGGGCATCAGCGTCGACCCCGCCTCCGCCCACATCATGAACCAGTTCTCCGAGAAGTACCTCAAGGATCCCCGCGTCACCACCTGCCCCGCCGACCCGCAGACGCGCTGGCTCGACATCGACGGCGGCCAGTACGGCGCGCTGAACGGCCGGGTGGGCAACATGCTCGTGCCCGACGAGGATCCCAAGGCGGTCGGCAGTTGCATGACGCGCCTGTGGTTCAACTTCAACCCCCAGGATCCCCCGCCTCCCGACTACGTCGTCCGCAGCGGCCTGGCGTACGTGACGATCGGCGGCATCACGGAGTCGCACTGGCTGCAGTACCTGCGTCCGGGCCGCCTGACGCTGCCGGCGCAGAGCGCCGACGCCGTCGAGGAGGATGAGGCCTCGCTGGTGAACAACAGCGTCTTCGTGGCGGAGAACAGCGCCTGGGGCTACCCCCCCACGCCGCTCGACCCACACAACGTGATTTCGGACAATCACCCGGCGGGATCAGGCAACATCGTGTACCACGACGGCCATGTGAGTAACATTCCCAACATCGTCCAGCGATACTGGGCGGAACCTTCGTATGAAACACGCGTCGAGATCATCTGGTGGCCCTACTACAAGGACAACGATGATGATCTGCCTTGAGATGGCCAGGAGCCACCGCCCGCAGCGCGGGATCGGCGCTTGAACAGTCATTTGCAACCGGCGAGAGCCCAAAGGAGATCTTTGATCATGCGTAGTATTCGTGAGAGAGCCGGACGAGCCTTCACGCTCATTGAGCTGCTCGTCGTCATCGCGGTCATCGCCCTGCTGATCGGCATCCTGCTGCCGGCCCTGGGTAAGGCCCGCAGCCAAGGACAGAGCGCCAAGTGTCAGGGCCAGATGAAGCAGTACTCCACCGCGCACCAAATCTACATCACCGACTATGACGTGATGCCGGGTCTGGCGAAGGAGACGTTCAGCGGCGACGAGCAATGGAACAACGAGGTCGGTCTCTTCAGCACCGACCACGATGGCATCAACATCACCATCGACCCCGCTACCGCCAAGATCATGAACGGCTTCGCCGACAAGTACCTCAAGGACGCCCGCGTCACCAGTTGCCCGGCCGATCCCCTGAACCGGCCCGGCACGCCCGCGGAAGAAGGCTCCGGCCGCATGGGCAACTTCCTCACCCCCGATGAGGATCCCCAGGCCGTGGGCGCCTGCATGACCCGGGTGTGGTTCAACCCGCCGAGCAGCGGCGTCGGCGACCCGCCCCCCGACTACATGGTGACCACCGGTCGCGTGTATGTCACGATCGGCGGCATCACCGAGAGCCACACGCTCACCTTCATGCGTCCCGACCGGCTGACACTGCCCTCCCAGAGTGCCGACGTGCTCGAGGAGGACGAGGACTCCATCCTCAACAACAGCCTCTTCGTCGCCCAGACCAACGCCTGGGCCGACTATCCCGCCGTCCCCGGCACCAACAACTACGTCGCCAACAACCACCCCGCCGAGTCGGGCAACATCGCGTACCACGACGGCCACGTCACCAACATCGCGAACATCACGCAGAAGTATTGGGCTGAGCCCGATTACGAAACGCGCGTCGAGATCCTCTGGTGGCAGTACTACAAAGAGAACGATCCGAACGGTCCGTGAGCCCGTCGCTCACCGTATCCAGCGTCGTCTGAAGACCCCTGCCGCCGCCTCCTCCAAGGCGGCGGTTCTCTGCGCGCTGCCATCGTACGCCTGCTCGGCTGCTCAAACGCCTGCGGGCTGGGCGGCGTAGAACGCGTCGAGCACCGCCTGCCAGTCGGCTGGGGAGTTGACGCTGATGAACTCGGCTCTTACCTCCTCCGCCCGCGGGTGATGCCGTGAGAACATGATGCCGAATTTGCGCATCATGCGGCCGGCGAGCTTCTCGCCGCTCACCGCCAGTGCCAGTTCGAAGTGCTCGAGCAGGACGCGGCGCTGTTCCTCGACGGTCGGCTGGCTCGGCTCCAGACCCACCATGAGTTGCCGCGCCTGGCGGAAGATCCAGGGGTTGCCGATCGCCCCGCGGGCGACTGAAACCGCCTTGACGCCGGTGTAGCGCAACATGCGGAAGATGTCCGCCGCCTCCCAGATGTCGCCCGAGCCGAGAATGACGCGATCGGGATGTCGCTGCACGATGTCGCGCAGCACATCCCAGTCACTCGGGCCGTTGTACTTCTGCCTCACGGTCCGGCCATGCACGGTGGCCCAGGCGTAGCCGAGGTCGTAGACGGCGTCGAAGATTCGCTGAAAGTCCGCGGCGGCTTCGGGCGTGTCGTCCCAGGCGCGGCGGAGCTTGACGGTGCAGGGGATCGAATCGGGGACGGCGTGGCGCACAGCTGCAAGCAGCGGAATCGACTCATCGGGATGGGCGAGGAAGTGCCCGCCGCGGCACTTGCGGGCGATCTTCTTCACCGGGCAGGCGAGGTTGACATCGATCGTTTCGAAACCCTGCTCGGCAAGGAGACCGGCGGCTTGCGCCATCTCGGCCGGGTCGCTGCCGATGATCTGCCCGGCAAGGGGATGGTCTTCGGCGCCGCCGGGAACGTTGGCGTGCTGGTGTTCGAGATCCGCCTTGAGAAAGCCCCTGCCGCCGTCGAGCAGCGGCCGATCCAGCAGCGCCTCGGTGATGCAGTACGGGCAGCCGAGCCTGCGGGCGACGATGCGCATGGCGGCATCGGAGTATCCCGCGAGTCCGGCCTGGAAGAAGGGCGCGTCGAAGCCGGGGACGGTGGCCGGGAGGCGACGGTCGATCTCGTACCCCGCCGCAAACTGACCAATGTGAAGAACTCGCTCCGAGCGCGTTTCTAAATCTGGGGTGTTTGGGCGGCCGTTGCGGACGGCGTCGCCCCCGCCGCAGGTGATGTGGTTGCCGTGGCCGCTCATCGCTGAGAGTATAGGCGGAGGCGCGAACGGGTCGCGCCGCGAGACGGGAGTCGCCGATGGGATCGAACCGGCTGAATCGACGAACCGCGCGCTGGCCGGGCCTGCTGCTGGCGGCATTGCTCCCGGTCGGCTGCGCCTCGCCGTATGGCGAGCCGACCCGGCCGTTCCCGCAGCAGGCGGAGCAGACGCGCATCGCCGATGTGCAGGTCTTCCGCGACGGAGCGGAGTTGACGCTGGTCAGCGCCTCGGCGGAGTCGTTTCGCAATGTGGATCTGTGGCTGAACCAGCGCTTCCTGCATCACGTCGAGACGCTTCCCGCAGGGGGTCGGCTGACGCTGAACCTCTTCGACTTCCGCGATGCGGCGGGCGAGCGCTTCCGCGGCGGCGGGTTCTTCGCCGCCAAGGAGCCGGACCCGGTGGTCATGGCGCAGTTCGAAACGGAGGATGGCTCGCTCGTGGGGCTGGTCGTGCTGCCCGTGCGCAGCCTCGAGTGAAGCGGGAGGACGGTCGCGCAGCGGTTCGGTAGAGGCGCGGCAGTGGCTCGAGTACACGCGACAATCGTGCGGCGCGCGGCGATACCGCATTGCGCCTTGCGCGCACGTCGGCGCACGGCTTGCCTCCGGCAGCGCGTGGGTCGTGCTCAAAAAAAGAGAAACCCACCAAACTCGTTGGGGAAGCTTGGTGGGTAGGAGGGAAGAAACACGTCGTAAATAGGATATCGCCGGAATCGGGGTCGGTCGAGTCGAAAAACTCCTCTGCGCGGCGAAATTCGGCGGGCCTGGCTGTTGCAGAGCGCGCAGTCTGGCCGGTCTGGGCGGCGTAAACGGGGTTTTTTGAGCTGGACAGGCCATCGCCTACACCCCTATCGGAGAAGTTCACAGGTCGAAGCGTCTCGATCTGTGAATCGTCCGATAATCGAGCAGCGGCGGCGAGATCTGGGCGCGCCGCCGGACGCAGCCGGCCTCAGAAACCGCGCAGCTGGCGCGGGAAGAAGCCAAGCTGCATCGCCTGCTTCGCCAGCCAGAGGGTCTCCTCC